>JAADHR010000109.1:0-27044 GCA_013151735.1 Calditrichota bacterium
ATAGTAGAGTAGCAGAGTCGTCTCGATACATCCGACTTCGTCGGACACTCGACGACCGGTAACCTGAATAAGAGGTCCCAAATTGGGGAGAACCAACGGTAACCGAGTGATTTGTGGGTAGCCGCAGGCTTTACGCCTGCGAAGGTTTTCAATCCTTTGCAGGGGCCATCGACGAATTCACGTTATTCCTTTTTTAAACTGCTATTATGCCAATTTCGGGAGAAAACCAAAATAACAGGAACGTTCTAATGAAATCGCATGCATTCCGAACGACAGGTCTCTTTTTAATTTTGCTCTTTGCTGCGTCCTGTGCGCCGCGGGTGGCACTGAAAGGTCCGCGGTACAATTATTCCGGCATGAACCACATCACAAAAAAGGCCCACAAACGCGTGGAAAAATTCGTGGCGTTTGTGCAAAAAACCCGTATCCCCTATCCCCTTAATCCCGCCGTGCGCATCGACAGCGTGGTGGTCCGAAAAAAAGCAAAAACCATTCGAATTTACCTCAACAAACCGTTCTCCTATGTGCCCTTCCGGGAAGAAAATGTGGCACAAACCTACCAACTCCTAAAAAAATTTCTGGGCTGGTCGTTCCGCAAATACACGACTACCCTTTACACACTGAACCAGCCCATCGAACAACTGATTCCCAATTTTTTCCGGTCGGATTCCAGCCGCTACGACACGTCCCGAATGCCCCGGCCCGTAAAACGTCCTGCGCCTGTGGTCCGAAATGTGAGTCGAGCCTGGGTGCCGGATCGGGGACTTTTCAACCGGAACATCGGGATCTGGCCAAGCCACGGCTGGTATTACAACGGCAGCAAGAAGCGTTGGGAGTGGCAGCGCCCCCGGTTGTTCCAGACCGTGGAAGATCTGCTTCCCACGGCGTTCGTTCTGCCGTATGTGATTCCCATGCTCGAAAACGCCGGTGCGAACGTGTTCGATCCCCGTGAACGCGATTTTCAGATCCACGAGGCTGTGGTAGACAACGATTCTGGCGGCGGCCGCTACTCGGAAATCGCGCAGAATTCCCTTCACGCCTGGCAGACGGGCGATTCTGCAGGCTTTGCCGTCGGGAATCCCCCCTACACAGGCACGATAAATCCTTTCCGACAGGGCACGTACCGGCAGACCGTTTCGGACACGATTGCCTCGGCTCAAATCACCTGGACCCCGAATATTCCGGAAACCGGCTGGTACACCGTTTCAATCGCGTACCACCATGCGCCTCAAAATGTGACCGACGCCCACTACACGGTGTTCCACGCCGGCGGGAAAACGGACTTTTACGTGAACCAGCAAATTGGCGGCGAAACCTGGATTTATCTGGGACGATTCAAATTTTTTAAGGGCGTACATCCCGATTCAGGAAAGGTGGTACTCACCAATCAGAGTCAAGAACCGGGTAAACAAGTTACGGCGGATGCCGTGCGGTTTGGGGGCGGCATGGGAGATATTCAGAGAGGCGGACACACAAGCGGCCGTGCCCGGTTCGAAGAAGCCGCCCGTTATTTTATGCAGTACGCCGGAGCACCGGATTCCCTGGTGTACAATCTGAACAACGGGAAAAATGATTACAAGGACGATTACCAGGGGCGGGCGGAATTTTTGAATTACCTCCACGGTGCCCCATTCGGCCCCAACAAAAACCGAAACCTGCCGGGATTGGGCATCCCGATTGACCTGTCGCTCGCTTTTCACACGGACGCCGGTTTCGGCAAGGGCGACACCACCGTGGGCACGCTCTCCATTTACAGCCTTTTGGATACGGATTCGCTGACGGTTTTCCCCGACAGTGTCTCCCGACTGGCAAACCGGGATTTTGCAGATATTCTCCAAACCCAGATCGTTAACGACCTGCGCCGAAAATGGGACCCCACCTGGCCGCGCCGCGCTCTGCGGGAAGCCCAGTATAGCGAAGCCTCCCGTCCCAACGTACCGGCAGCGTTGTTGGAATTGCTTTCGCACCAGAATTTCTGGGACGCCCGGTTCGAACTGGACCCCCGGTTCCGGTTTGATGTGGCGCGGGCCATCTACAAAGCCATGTTGAAATTCCTGGCCACTCAAAATCGGAAGCCCTACGTGGTCGAGCCCCTTCCGGTCAGCCATTTTGCAGCCGTTTTCACAGATACCCAAACCGTCACGCTTTTCTGGCGACCGGTGCTGGACCCTCTGGAGCCCACAGCCGCTCCCGAAAAATATGTCGTGTACACCCGGCAGGACAGCGGCGGATTCGATAACGGACAGGTTGTGGACGACACAACGGTCACTTTTTCAAACCTGAAGCCGGGGATCCTTTACAGCTACAAAGTGACCGCAATCAATCGGGGCGGAGAAAGTTTCCCCTCGGAAATTCTCTCGGTCTGCTGGCAAAATCCCGAAAAACCGCCCGTTCTGATTGTAAACGGGTTTGATCGAATTTCGGCGCCTTCAAGCGTGTACTCCCCTGTTTTTGCCGGTTTTCTGAATACGGTGGATCAGGGCGTTCCCGATCGGTTTGATCTGAATTTCACCGGCAGGCAGTACGATTTTTCTCCCGATGACGCCTTTCGCAACAACGACGGTCCGGGGTTCGGCGCCAGTCAGGCGAATTACGAAACCCGAATTCTTCCGGGCAACACATTCGATTTCCCCTATCGCCACGGTCGTTCCATTCAGGCTGCCGGATATTCCTTCGTCTCCGCCAGTCAAAAAGCCGTAGAATCGGGGACCGTCCGGCTGGAAGACTACCGGCTGGTAGACCTCATTTTGGGGAAGGAACGAAAAACCTCCTGGCAGCGCCCGGTTCTGGATTCACTCAAGAGTGAACCCTTCAAGACCTTTCCGAAGGCCTTTCAGAAGGAAATCACGTCGTTTTGCAACACGGGCGGACGCCTTTTTATTTCAGGAGCGTACGTGGGAACCGATTTATTTAAGGGGAAAGATGTCCAATCGCCTGACGTGCAATTTGCCAGAAATATCCTGCATTTTACGTGGGATACCGACCATGCTGCACGGGAGGGAAAGGTTTTCTCAACAAATCCCGTTTTCTGGCCAACGGTGGAACAGATTCTCTTCAACACAAACTACCGCCCCGATATTTACACCGTGGAGGCGCCGGACGCCATTTCACCGGTCAAGGGCGCAAAAACCATCTTCCGCTACGTCGAAAACCAATTCAGTGCCGGAATCGCCTTTAGCGGAGGGTACCGGGTGGTGGTTTTGGGATTTCCGTTTGAAACAATTTTGGATTACGGACAGCGCAATCACTTGATGAAAGCGGTACTGGGTTTTTTGGATTCCAAATAGATTGGATTGAAAAAGTCAAATGAGATAAAAAAAAATGCCCCTGACATGACAAATCCTAAAATTAAATTATCCCAAATGCAAGGGCCGTTCACGAATTGCCTTTGCATTTGAGTCGGATTTTCAAAACAACCAAAAAGAGGAGTTACGATGGACGGACTGACCCTTGTTACGCACCCCCTGGTTCAGCACAAACTGACGCTGCTTCGGGACAAGAGAACCGATCACTTCACCTTCAGACGTCTCACCAAGGAGCTAACCGGTTTTATGTTGTACGAAGTCATGGCCGATTACCCGCTTCGGGAGGTCGACGTGGAGACCCCCTTAATGAAAACAAGGGCCAAGGAATTGGCGCGTGAAATCTCATTTGTGCTCATTTTACGGGCAGGTCTGGGAATGCTGGAGGGCCTTCTGGAAATGGTTCCCACGGCACGCGTGGGGCATGTGGGCCTTTACCGAAACGAACAGACCCTTCAACCGGTGGAATATTACAAGAAATTTCCGGAAAATATCGCCAGAACCGATGTGGTACTTGTGGATCCCATGCTGGCAACGGGCGGATCAGCCGTTGCTGCTGTTGACTTGTTAAAGGAGGCAGGTGTGCAGGAAATCAAATTTGTGTGCATGGTAGCCGCCCCGGAAGGCGTAGAAAAATTGCACACGGCGCACCCGGACGTACGTATTTACGCCGCCGCCCTCGATGACCGGCTCAACGAAAACGGCTACATTTTGCCCGGGTTGGGCGATGCCGGCGACCGGTTGTTCGGCACCAAATAGCGAAGGTCACGACACAAATACCCGATGGCAGCACGTGTCTCAATCCAAATTTTAAGCCGAATTCGAAAAATGGCAGAAATAAACGGCGTCTTGCACGGTGCAACGTGACACGCCACCCTCTTTATTCGTGAATAGAATAGTCGTTTGACGCCGCTTGCGCATCAAACAACGCCACCTGACTTTCCCACCGCCCGATTGGGTTAACCACAAGTGACATCGGCCAGCCGCTCAATAGCGGCCATTTTTATGTACTTTATTCCTCACCTTTTGCGATTTTCAGAATTCACGCCCAATTTACAAAACCGCCCCAATTCAATCAAACAGGGTGCATTTTTTTTCTAACTTTTCCCCGGTTTTTACGTCTAATATGTGAGTCAGAAAAATCAGGAGGAGCGGGATAGAATCGATCTGGGACAGATGAAGAAGAATTAATCTAAAAAAGAGAGGGTGTTCGATTCATGAAACGGTGGTTACGAGCGATGGCAATTGTCCTGATTTTAGGTGGAGTTTTGATTCAAAATGGGTTTTCCAAACCGGGTATTTTCGGTTCTCAACAACAAAAGGAAAAACCGGTTTCCACTAAAACAATTCTGGCTGTTCGTATTTCCAATCATTCCATAAAAATAGACGGGAAACTGACCGATCCCGTCTGGCAAAGGGCCCCAAAGGCAGATGATTTCATCCAACAACAGCCCGATGAGGGAAAACCGGCCACTCAAAAGACGACCCTTCAGGTTGCCTACGATAACCAAAATCTGTATATCGGTATCCGTGCATTTGATACCCGGCCGGACAGCATTTTTGCTCAGCTTACCCGGCGGGATCAGTTAAGCCAGGGGGACTGGCTGGGAGTGGCAATTGACAGTTATTTTGATCACCGGACAGCCTTTGTTTTTGGCGTGAATGCCGTGGGGGTTCAAATGGATATGCTGGTCTCAAATGACGGCTCAACCGAGGACACAAACTGGAATGCCGTCTGGCGTGTGAGCATTAGCCGCGACAGTTTGGGCTGGAGTGCCGAATTCCAAATCCCGTTCAGTCAACTGCGATTCAGCGGCGGGCCGTCAACCGTGTGGGGATTTCAGGCCTTTCGCATGATTTATCGTAACAACGAACAGGATTATTGGGCCCCCCAGCCCCGGGACGCAGGCGGCTACGTTTCGAGATTCGGGGAATTGCGGGGTTTGCGGGATTTAAAATCTCCCAAAAACCTGGAACTTTTCCCCTACGGAATGGCTTCCGAAACCGTTTCTCCCAAAATTGAAGGGGATCCTTTTCGAACCGGCTACTCCCACACATTGAATTCCGGCCTCGACCTGAAATACGGGTTAACCAGCAATATTACGCTCAATGCCACGATTAATCCCGACTTTGGACAGGTGGAGGCAGACCCCTCTGAGCTGAACCTTTCTGCCTACGAAACCTTTTTCGAAGAAAAACGGCCCTTTTTTGTCGAGGGAAGCAATATCTTCAATGCGCCTCTGGGTATCGGCGACGGCGACATGGCCTCCGAAGGATTGTTTTATTCCCGGAGAATCGGCCGGGCACCCCATTACTACCCGGACGTTCCCGATTCCGCTTATGTAAAAATGCCGGAGCAAACCCATATTATTGGCGCCAGTAAAATTACCGGCAAAACGGCCCGCGGATGGTCTGTCGGCATACTGGATGCCGTCACCAATCAGGAGAAAGCTACCATTCAAGAGGGCTCACGCCGGTACATGGAAATTGTTGAACCCTACACCAATTACGCGGTCTTTCGGCTTAAAAAGGACTTTAGAAAAGGGCGCACCACCTTGGGATTGATTGGTACCAACGTATTTCGGAACATTCCGAATGCACATTTCAATTTCCTGAATAAACAGGCAACCACCGGGGGCGTGGATGTGAATCACCGGTGGGGAAAAGACGCGTATGCCCTTCAATTTTCATTGTACGGAAGCACAATTCTTGGCGACAAGGAGGCCATTCAGCGCGCACAAAAATCCTCTGCCCGTTACTACCAGCGCCCCGACATAAAATATGTTCACTACGATCCGAACCGCACCTCTCTTTCCGGGTTGTCATCGTCTTTTTTCATCGGGAAAATTGCCCAGGGACATTGGCGCGGCGGCGCAGGCTACATGACCCGCACTCCCGGATTTGAAGCAAATGACATCGGCTACATGCGGGAAGCAAATTACTTTTCCAGTTTTCTCTGGGGCGGCTATCGGGAATTTAAGCCCGGCAAAATTTTTCGCGATTACAACCTGAACACAAATATGTGGACCAGCTGGTACTTTGGGGGAGAACACGTCGGCAACGGATTTAACCTGAACGCCAACTTTCGTCTTTTGAATTATTGGGGCGGATTTTTCGGGATCAATCGTCAAACACAACAACTGAGAACATCGACGCTGCGGGGAGGTCCGGCCATGCTGGCACCGGGGCAAATTAACAGCTTTTTCGGCTTTTATTCCGACAGCCGTAAACCCATTTCCCTTTCACTGCACGGGCGCGTGAGTCGAAATGATCAGAACTTCTGGAGCGGAGGGGTGTCACCCAGCATTCACGCCCGACCCCTGGCCAACTTCAATTTCAGCCTTTCGATCAATTATTCCATCAACAATAACGACATGCAGTACGTGAGCACCCTCCGCGATGAAAACAACCGTGATCACTACATTCTGGGGCACCTTGACCAAAAGATTCTCTCGTTCACCATGCGAATCAACTACACCCTGACCCCCAATTTAAGCCTTCAATTTTACGGACAGCCGTTTATTACAGCGGGCCGATATTCCAATTTCAGGGAAGTGATTCGTCCGCGGGCCAGACGGTACGCCGATCGGTTTGCACCGTACGATTACTCGGGATCCCCCGATTTCAATTTCAAGCAATTCCGATCAAATCTGGTTCTGCGCTGGGAATACCATCCCGGTTCTACCCTTTTTGTGGTGTGGTCGCAGGGACGAACCGATTACACCGACATCGGTGAATTTCACCCCAATACCGATTTCGAACGTCTTTTCAAGGCCCAGGGAAACCACGTTTTTCTGATTAAACTAAATCACTGGTTCAGTCTGTAACAATTTTCCGGGTTGTGAGTATTCACTAAAAACTCGCAAGGGGGCCCCGGACTGTTGTTTTTGGCTCTACTGATTTTTTCGTGGGAAAGATAATCTTGAACCCGCTCCCTGACTCCCCCTGCCTGATGG
Organism: Calditrichota bacterium; assembly: GCA_013151735.1. NCBI lineage: Bacteria > Pseudomonadati > Calditrichota > Calditrichota bacterium. The sequence continues at coordinate 7,259 of JAADHR010000109.1, forward strand.
TTTTTCCTTTTTTCAAATATCCCGCTTTTTCCGTTGACATTTCCAAAAAAATTATTACATTATTGTAACCTTTTATGACAATCTCTCACTTATTTTGGGAACCAAAATGCAATCCCTTCATCAAAAATCGCTTGCATTCTCTCTTATGCTTTTCTGTGTTTCCTTTTGGACATTTGGAACATCGTCAAAGGGGCTCGCTCAGCTGCCGTCTTCCGAAAAGAAAATAATGGTTGCCACCCCAATCAGCTCTGATGAAATTAGAATAGACGGCAAAATCGATGAAGCCATCTGGCAAAAGCTGCCGCGTTATGATGATTTCATTCAGCAAGACCCGTTGGAAAACCAGCCGCCTGCGGAAAAAACCGTTGTGCAGGTCGGCTACAGCAAATACGCGCTCTTTATTGCCATCCGGGCCTTTGATAGTCATCCGGAAACAATCATCGGGCGATTTACCCGTCGCGACCACATCTCCGCTTCCGATTGGCTCGCCGTTATGATTGACAGCTACAACGATCACCGAACCGCTTTTTACTTTGCCGTCAACCCCAGTAATGTTAAAATCGACAAGCTCATCACCAATGACGGTGATGCGGAAGACCTGAATTGGAATCCGGTGTGGGAGGTAGCCACCTCACGAAATTCGAAGGGGTGGAGCGCCGAATTCAAAATTCCGTTTAGCCAGTTGCGATTTTCCTCACTCCGGAATCAGACCTGGGGATTTCAGATTTGCCGCATTATCCGCCGGCTGAATGAAATCGACTACTGGAATCCCGAACCCAAAGACGCAGCAGGAATCGTATCCAATTTTGGGGAACTCCAGGGATTAAGAAATCTGTCTGCCCCCAAAAATCTGGAATTATTGCCCTACGGCCTCACGGCCGGAACCTGGAGTCCCCGGGAAACCGGCAACCCTTTTGCAACCGGTTTTTCTCACGATTGGAACGCCGGCCTCGATTTGAAGTACGGGCTCACCAGTAACCTGACACTGAACGCCACCTTTAATCCGGATTTCGGACAGGTGGAAGCGGACCCTTCCGAATTGAATCTAACGGCATACGAAACCTACTTTGAAGAAAAACGCCCCTTTTTTGTGGAAGGGAAAAATCTCTTTCAGGCCAATCTGGGGTTGGGTGGGAATTCCGCCTATTCGGAAAATCTGTTTTATTCCCGGAGAATCGGCCGGCCGCCCCGATATTATCCACAGGTTCCGTCCGGTTCATTTCTCAAAATTCCGGAGCAAACCCATATTCTCGGGGCAGCAAAAGTTACAGGCAAATCCTCGGCGGGGCTTAGTTTGGGAATTTTGGATGCCGTTACCAACGCCGAAAAAGCAACCATTCAAACCAAAACACGCCGATATTCAGAAACCGTAGAACCGCTTACCAATTATGTCGTAATCCGCGGACAAAAGGATTCCCGCCGGGGGCGGACGATTATTGGCGGTATTTTAACAAATGTTTATCGAAATCTGCCCAACAAAAATTTCTATTTTCTTAACACTCAGGCGACAACCGGCGGGATAGACATCAGCCACCGCTGGGGAAAAGACACATACGCTCTGAAACTTTCCCTGTACGGCAGCGCTATTTCGGGGCACAAAGAGGCCCTCCAGCGCGTTCAGTTGTCTTCCGCCCATTATTTTCAGCGCCCGGATGCCACCCACCTGCACTATGATCCCAACCGCACCTCGATGTACGGAATCGCCTCCGTTTTTTATGTCGGGAAAATTGCCCGGGGCCATTGGCGGGGAGGCGTGGGGTATGTGACCCGCACACCCGGATTTGAAGCCAATGACATCGGTTACATGCGTTCGGCGGATTTTCTTACGGCTTTTTACTGGGCGGGTTTCATTCAATACACTCCCGGGAAATTGCTCCGGAATTACTCAATCACCCAAAATATGTGGGAAACGGTCAACTATGGCGGCGACCGGAAAGTTCTGGGGGGAAACGTGAGTACCCATTTTCGATTTATTAATTACTGGGAAGGATACCTCCGAATCGACCGGGAATCCAAACGCCTCGATTTTACGGCACTCAGGGGCGGACCGGCCTTATTAAAACCGCCGCGGACGTCCCTCTGGTTCGGGATAAATTCTGATGACCGAAAACCCTTTTCTCTCACGATCGACACGGGATTCCGAAGGGATGACCAGGGATTTTGGAGCGGGCAGTTTACTCCGGGGATCACGGCACGCCCATCGGATCGATTGAATTTTTCGGTTGCACTGGGTTACTATCCCAATATCGACGATTTACAATACATCCAAACAACCACATCATCCAACGGACAAACCACCTATTTTCTGGGAAGAATCCACCAAAAGACATTTGCTCTGACAACCCGTGTCAATTATTCATTTACCCCAAATTTAAGTCTTCAGATTTACGGCCAACCCTACATTTCCGCAGGGTGGTATTCCGATTTTAAAAAAATCACGTATCCCCGGGCGAAACAGTACAACCATCGATTTGAAGAACTGGATCACGCGGCCCATTTGGCTTCCGATTTCAATTTTAAGCAATTTCGGGCCAATATCGTTTTGCGCTGGGAATATCACCCCGGATCCACGCTTTTTGTCGTATGGTCTCAGGGTCAAACCGATTACGAAAATCGGGGAACGCTTCACCTGGCCAACGATTTGTCCCGTCTCCTGTCTGCCAGGGGAGATCGAACCTTCCTCATTAAACTGAATCACTGGTTCAGTTATTAGCCGTCAAACACCGTCATTAAAAAACCTTCGGGTCTTTCGGTCAAACCGCGAGGTCCGATGTTTCCGCAAATTATCCTTTTCAACAAAAAATAATTACTAAAAAATAATCATTATTTTTTAAAATGTGCACTTTTCTCTTGATTTTTAAAAATACGCATTGTATAATTTTAATGTAATTATTTCCAATAAAAACAAGGGACGATTAACATAAGGAGACGCCATTATGCGAGGACATAAATGCTATTTGTTACATCCGTCCGGGGGATTGATTCTTTTTTTAATTATGCCCTTTTTGTTTCTTCTCTTCCCAATAAAATCCGCTGTTTCACAAACCCAACCCAAAAATCAATGTATTGCCTGTCACACAAATGCCAAAAAGCTTATTGAAATTACGCGCATCATCAAGCAGACAACCCCTCAGCCGAAAAAATCTAGTTTAACGAAAGGCGAAGGCTGAGGAGGCGCTCTGGCTCCGTTGGAGCTTTATGAAAAGGTTTATGTGGATGAAGATTTTCTGAGTGACGACCCCCACGGAGAGGTGGGGTGTACAACATGCCACGGAGGTGATGCATCGGATCCGAACTGGAAAACAGCCCACGCGAATGTCGTGAAGGACCCGTCCTTCAAGAATCCAAAAACAGCCTGTGGCGATTGCCATGAAGGGATCGTGGATTCGGCCACAACCAGCCTTCACTACACGCTGGAACCGTACTGGAATATTCTGCACACGCGAATGGACACGTCCAATCATGCCGCCATGCAGAAAGTGAGTGAAGCGTTTGGGAACCATTGCGCAAGCTGCCACTCCAGTTGCGGGCAGTGCCATATCAGTCGTCCGAATGCTGTACAGGGAGGGTTTGTGGACGGACATTTCTTTCACAAGCGCCCCGACATGGAGACCAACTGTACCGCCTGTCATGGCAGTCGCGTACAGGACGAATACATGGGCAAAAATAAAGGCTACCCGGCCGATGTGCATTATGCCAAGGCCAACATGAACTGCAACAAATGCCACTCCGCGAAAGAAATGCACGGCGCAGACGGGCATGTCATGAGCCGGTATCAGGCAACTCTTCATCAGACCTGTGAAAGCTGTCATCCGGATGCGGTTTCGGCCAACTCACCCGTGAAAATGCACAAAATTCACCAGGGCAAAGTGGAATGTCAGGTCTGCCATTCGGTGACCTACAAGAATTGCTACGGCTGCCATGTGGGCAAAGACAAACAGGGGCTTGCCTACTACCAGGTGGATAGTACGACTATGAATTTTAAGATCGGCAAAAATCCGCTTAAATCCAAGAATCGTCCGTACGATTTTGTTCTTTTGCGGCATGTACCAACCAACCGGCATCTTTTTGATTATTACATCAAAGATGCCTTTCCCAATTTTGACAAATTGCCAACCTTCAAATATGCGACACCGCACAACATTCAGCGTAAGACGCCTCAAACGGCTTCGTGCAACGCGTGCCATGGAAATAAGAAACTTTTCTTGACAAAAGAGGCTGTTCCGCCCGATGAATTGAAGGCGAACGAATCGGTAATTGTTAAAGAAAGTGAAATTCCGCCCAAGCGATAGGCGGAAACGACGACCGTCGGGCGAACCGGTGACCCCGACGTTTAGCGGTTCACATTAAAGGTAAGGAGGATAGACAGATGAAGAAGAATCGTCGTTGGTTGTCAAGTGCCATCCTGATTGTTGCGCTGCTTACATTTGTAGGATGCGCAACAACCGGACACAAAGCAGTAGCTACCGGCCCGATGACGGCCAAACAATTGGTTGCGGCCGCAAAGGCTGTCGTTCCGGAAGTGACCGTTGCTCAGGCCAAGGCCAATATCGACAAGGGCGTGTACAAGGTCATTCTGGATGTTCGGGAACCCAAGGAGTACCGCAAGGGGCACATTCCGGGCGCCATCAATATTCCGCGTGGTTTATTGGAATTTAAAATAACGGCCAAAATCCCGGACAAAGCCACCCCCATTTTGGTGTATTGCAAAACCGGCGGGCGCGGAGCGCTTTCCGGACAGGTTCTTATGAAAATGGGCTATAAACATGTTACCAATATGGATGGCGGATGGCTGGCCTGGGAAAAAGCCGGATATCCGGTTGAATAGACGTGAGGCAATCATCCAAGTCCCCGGCACCTCAAAAGGTACCGGGGATTTTTTTTAAAAGAATTGATTTTTTCAAATCCCTTTTTTATATTGAAGAAGCACGGATCAATTATTTTCTTTTTTCCCGAATCCTGAACGTTCCTGAAACCCGCATTAATTCTGATAAAATCACATATTCTCGAGAATGCTGTAAATGGCCCGCAAGAAAAAATCAAAGAAAAAAAAATCTCCCCTTCAACTGATAGGGGAACAGTTTTTGGCAGAAGCCATCGACCGGTCCGGGGTATCCTATGTGATTTCGGTTCCGGGTCTTCCGGGACGGGACCTGATGGACTATCTCATCCAGAAAACCAAATTGGGTAAAAAGCAGCTGGTTCAATGGAGCGTGAACAGCCGGACGGCTGTGGATACCGCAGCAGGAATGGCTCTTTCCGGCTGGTGGGTGGCGGTTGTGCTGCGCGGATCGGATTTTGCCGCCACGCTGGACACCCTTCAAACCCTCAGTCTGGTTCGCACACATGGCGCTCTGGTTGTCATTGTGGGAGATGATCCGGCGGCGTGGGTATCGTACAACAATGTCGATTCCCGCCAACTGGCCGCTGCGTCCAATCTGCCGGTGCTGGAACTGGAACAGGCACGCGACAGCTTTCCCCTCATTCGAAAGGCCTTTGAATGGTCGGAATCTTTCGAACTCCCGATTGTACTCCGCTACACCTCGGCCTTAAATCTGCAGGAAGATGAGTTCTGGCAGGATGAACTGGAAATTGTGCGGCATCCCCGAAAATCGCGCACCCGCCATTTTCACAGCCCCGTTCTTTCTCTTCCGGAAAATGTGCTGGAAAATCAAACCCTCTGGCGTAAACGCCTGCAAAATGTAAAAGATGCGGTGGAATTGGAACACCTCGCCAAAAAGCTGGGACAGGGGAAAAAGGGAATTATCAGCAGCGGGTATTTGTTTTCCAAAATTCTCGAGGTGACATCGGGAAAGTTAGACCCCCATTTTTCCCTGCTTTCCATTTCTTCGGTCTATCCCGTTCCCGAAACGGCCATCGGGGAATTCCTCCAATCGGTGGATCAGGTGATGGTGCTGGAGGAGGGCGAACCGCTGGTGGAACGGCAGGTGCTGGCCTGCATGACCACTCAGGGGTGGAAGGGATCCTTCTTTGGAAAAACGAATCAGAAAGTCCCCAGCGAGGGAGAAATCTTCAAATGGGAAATTGAGGAATTACTCACAAATTGGGAACCTGAATTCGAAACGGAGGAACTTTTTTTCCCCTATCAGGAACAACAGAATCAGCTCTCAAAAGAAGGCTTTTGCGAGGGCTGCACCTTTCCGGAGGTCTTTAAACAGTTCCGGGAGGCCGTTCACCTTACGCTGGGAGATCAAAAGCCGTTGGTTGTGGCCGATTCCGGCTGCGTGCTAAAAGCCGTTCTGGAATTCCCGGAATTCGTCACCGCCACACTTTCGTCGGGTTCGGCCATTGGCGTGGCAGCCGGAATGGCAGCCGCTCAAAAAAATCAAAGCGTCATCGCCATCACCGGGGATACCAGTTTTTACCACACGGGCATTCAGCACATAATCAATGCAACATTTAACCAATCCAATTTGTTTGTGCTCGTCATGGACAATGCCGTTTCCGCACAGACAGGGTTTCAACCCAATCCGGGCTCGGGTCGGGATGCCAGAGGAAACGAAGTAAAAAAAATTGAAAAAGATGATCTCTTATTTGCCGCAAAAGCGGATTTTTTTCGTGTCGTGAACCCGGATGATTCCGATGCACTGCAAACAGCTTTCCAGGAAGGACTTTCAACAACAGGTCTGCGCGTGGTGGTGGTTCAACAGCCGTGCGCTTTATTTGAATCCTGACCCGCTGCGGGTGGATTCAGGACCGTCTGACCGGTTCTCCCATCTTCTGCGCTTTTTCAGAGATGCCGGAGAATAAGATCCCAAGGAAGCCAAATGGAATCAACTAAAAAGCTCTTGCTGGTCACCCGCTCCTCTGAGGAGCTGGAAGAGCTTCAATCTGATTTGACACAGGTCGGTTACAACGTCTTGAGAGCATCTGATACCCCCAGTGTGCTTCGTATGATTGAACACCATTCTTTTGATTTGATTATCTCACAGCTGCAGCTTTCATCCGAAAATGCCATTGATCTTTGCTGGTACATCCGCACTGTTTCCAAACAGCCTCTGATTCCCTTTGTCATTTTATCACAAACGGCCGACAAGGAAATTGAATTAAATGCCTACCGGGCGGGTGTGGACATTTTTCTGACCCCGCCCATTTCCTTTCGTACACTTTTTATTCGCATGGAGGCTTTTTTGATCCGCTCCAAAAAAATGCAGCGTTATTTTTCAAGAAACTCCAACGGCCTCTTCGGCCTTTTGCGGAGTATCCGTTTGATCGATCTAATCCAGCTCTTCCACATGAATCAAAAAACAGGGGCTTTATGGCTCAGCCGGGACTACGAAAGGGGCCTCCTGTTTTTTAGACAGGGAAATCTGATCTTTGCCAGGTTGGGCACCATGGAAGGCCTGACGGCCGTTTTTGAGATGGCCAACTGGCAGGAAGGATTTTTTAATTTTGACGATCAAACCGAAGAACCCGGGGAAAATATCACCCTCTCCACCATGGAAGTCATCCTGCAAATCGGGACACGCGAAGACGAAAATGGTGCGGGTCTGTCAGACACCCCGCAACCCGTTAATAAAACCAAACCAACCAATCAACCGTCCTGAACGCCACTCGCTGAAAAACGGCAATCCAATCCAATTTATTAATCCAAATTGTGAGTCCTTTGTGTTTTGCAGCGGGATGGCCTCCGATCCTTCAAATTGGATATTATAGTCTTATCTTTAACAACTTTTTGCCGATAAAATTAGTTGGAAGCATCCTAAAATGGAGTCTCACATGCTGCAACTTAAACACGTGACGAAATCTTATTCCAGCGGGCTTTTCCCAAAGAAAATTCCCGCCATTCAGGATCTAAATCTGGACATTGCAAAGGGCGACGTCTTTGCTTTCCTGGGTCCCAATGGAGCCGGAAAAACCACAACCATCAAGCTCATTCTAAATATTATTTTCCCGGATTCGGGCGAGATTTTGATCGATGGGTTACCCCACTCCAACAAGAACTCGCGCAGGAAAATCGGATATCTCCCGGACCAACCCTATTTTTACGATTACCTGACCGCAAAAGAATATCTTGCGTTTACGGCACAGCTTTACAATCTGCCCCGTTCGGAATACACACAACGCATCCCCGAATTACTGAATTTGGTCGGACTGAAGGGAAAAGAAAGGCTTCAACTGCGCAAATTTTCACGCGGGATGCTGCAGCGGCTGGGCCTGGCGCAGGCATTGATTCACGATCCCGAGTTGCTGATTCTGGACGAGCCCATGACGGGCCTGGATCCGGTAGGACGCAAGCTATTCCGGGACATTATTCTATCGCTAAAAGACAGGGGGAAAACCGTTTTCTTCAGTTCACACATCCTGTCCGACGCCGAGGTTATCAGCGATCGTATTGGCATTTTGAACCGGGGCAGGCTCGTTCGACAGGCCATTCTATCGGAGCTGTTTGATATCAAGGTCGATTCTGTGGAAATCACCTGCCGCTGGAAGGATTCGATTCCCCGTGCGCGGGAAGACTTCCCCTGGACAAAAATGGACCGCGACCATCAAAGTATTCTGTTCACAAAAGACGAGGCTGAGGCCGAAAAGGCCATTCGTTGGGTTTTAAAAAATAAGGGAAACATCGTGTCGGTTACTCCTCACCGAAAAAGCCTGGAAGACATTTTTATGGAGGAATTAAACCATTGAGAGCCGTTTGGGTCATTGCAAAAAACACCTTTCAAGAGACCATCCGGGATCGGGTCATGTACAATATTCTCTTTTTTGCTATTTTCATTATTGCCATCTCCCTGGTCATCAGCAGTTGGTCCCTGAATCAGCAGGTAAAACTGATCAAGGATTTCGGCCTGGCCGCCATGTCCCTTTTCGGCTTGCTGATCGCTATTTTTGTAGGCATTCGGCTGCTTTACCAGGACATGGAGCGAAAAACGATCTACATGCTCGTTTCAAAGCCCATTCGCCGCTGGCAGATTGTTGCGGGGAAATACGCCGGTCTGGCCCTGACCGTTTTCGCAAATCTCGTGGTGATGACCGTCAGCCTGTACATCGTTGATTTTCTCATCGAGCACCAATTGGATTGGGGATTGCTGGCCGGGATTCTGCTTATTTTTTTCGAAATATTGCTTGTCATTGCGTGGGCCTTTCTTTTTTCATCCTTCACCTCGCCCATGTTAAGTGCCGTGTTAACCGTACTCATCTACGTCACCGGTCATTTGAGTCCGGCATTGAAACTTTTTACGCAGCTTCATCCGGAGAATGCTTCGAATAAATTCTTATTATTCCTGTATGCGATTCTTCCCAATCTGGAAATATTCAATATCAAAACGGCTCTGGTGGAACATCTGCGTCTGCCGGAATTAACCGTTCCGAACGCCCTGTTGTACGGAATCGCCTACACAGGAATTTTGCTGATTCTGACTTCCTTTATTCTGGAAAAGCGGAATTTTAAATGATGCGAAAAATCTACAGTTTCGCGGGGATGTTTCTGGTTCTGCTTATTCTGGCAAAAATTGTTCACACCACGCAGCAGCGTCTGGATGTGTACCGGACGCCCGAAAAGGCCCTGCAGGACATGATTTATCTGCCCGACGGGCACGTGCTGCGCTGGGCATCTCTGGGCTTTACAAGCGTTCTGGCCGATTATTTGTGGATCAAAAGCGTGCTCTATTTCGGAAGGCATACGGTAGATGAAGACAATCCCTTTTACGAAATCATCAGGAAAAAATACGGCCTTTCTGAAGACGATCAGTCTATCGCTTCTCCCGATTCCGAATCAGCAGCCGACACAGCCTCTGCATCTACCGGATTCAATTTAAGCAGCGATCCCAAACTGCGGGCGATTTTCTTCAATTTTAAGAGCCGGGGCATGGCCCCTTTCATCTACCCCCTGCTGGAGCGCGTGGTCATTCTCGATCCTCATTTTGTGGAACCCTATCTTTTCGGCGGACTTTATGTGATGATGGACACCGGCCAATTGAAGGAGGCCCTGCATCTGCTCACATTGGGATACCAAAACAATCCGGATCGGTGGGAGTTTCCCTACTATCTGGCCTTTTTAAATCTCTTCTATCTTGGAAATTCCGAAGCGGCGCTTGCCTATTTGAAAGAATCGGTCGTAAAACCGGGAGCGCCGCCCTTTGTAGCGAATCTCTCGGTTGCCCTTTCTCGCCGGCTTAACAAAACTCAACTTATGGTCGATTATCTAAAGGGAATTTACACCTCCAGCACCGATCCCGAAATTCGCGGCAAGATCATTCAGGTCCTCCACGACCTGGCAAAAAAGTAGCCCTTTGCGCGAATGCAGCAAAAAGGTTCCATTGTCGTTGCACAATTCTTGCAGATTTAATTTAATTGACATCATTCAGATCGGAGATTTGCTTTTCCGAATCCCGAATAATCACAACTACTTATTTTTTATTGCGTTATTATTTGCTTTCAAAATACAGATGTTCGTGTAACAAAACAAATGGGCAGTTTTCAAACACTTGACCGGTCTCACTGTTTCAAAACGGAACAGCCCGATTGGACAAGACGCTTAAAATTTTACTTGAAATCCAATAAGCAGTCTATTAATTTTAGTCATCAATTAAAGGGAAATCATGAAACGCGACCTGAGCGAATTAGCAGATAAAGAATTTGACATCATTGTTGTGGGCGGCGGTATTTACGGAGTAATGACGGCATGGGATGCCTCCCTGCGGGGACTTCGGGTAGCTCTGATCGAGAAGGGCGATTTTGCCGGTTCCACGTCGTCAAACAGCCTGAAAATCGTCCACGGTGGGTTACGGTACATTCAGCACGCCGATATTAAGCGAATGCGGGAATCCATTCGGGAGCGCCGCATCATGATGAAAATTGCGCCTCACCTGGTTCACCCCCTGCCCTTTGTCATTCCCACCTACGGGCATTTCATTAAGGGTCCCGAAGCCATGTTTATCGCCCTGAAAATCAATGACCTTGTTTCATTTGACCGAAATTCCCTCCCGGACCCTCAAAAGCGGCTGCCCGCGGGAAAGGTGATTTCAAAAGAGGAATGCCTCCGGAAAATTCCCGGCGTAGACGAAGAAAATCTGACCGGCGGTGCCGTCTGGTACGATGCCCAGCTTTACAATTCCGAGCGCATGATCTTTTCGATTTTGCGGTCGGCTACCGATGCCGGTACGGTGGCTGCAAACTACGTGGAAATGAAGAACTTTCTGTTAAAAGACGACCGGGTTGCGGGGGTGATTGCAGAAGATAAATTGTCCGGAGAATCGTTTAACATTTATGGGAAACTGGTGATCAACACGACCGGCCCCTGGATCAACAAAACCCTTTCCATCCTGCGCAAACAAAAACCCGTCAGGCGAGTGGCACTTGCAAAAATGATGAACCTGGTGACCCGAAAATTTCTGGATGAAACATCCGTTGGCGTTTACAGCAAATACGAATACAAAGACAAGGATGCGGTCATCAGCAAGGGGTCGCGCCTGTATTTTATCACCCCCTGGCGAAATCTGTCACTGATCGGTACGGCACAAATCGCCTACGAAGGAGACCCCGAAAATTTTCGCATTACCCGGGACGATATTGAAACCTTTATGAATGAAATTAACGAGGCCTACCCCCCGGCTAATCTTTCCCTGAACGATGTGCTTTTCTATTACGGCGGGTTGCTGCCCATCGAAGACACCTACGATGACCCGAGGAATGTGACTCTGACCAAGCATTACGAGCTTATTGATCATAAAAAAGAGGACAATTTGGAAGGACTGCTTTCTGTTGTTTCCGTAAAATATACCACGGCCCGGGATGTGTCCGAGAAAGTCATTGACCTTGCCCTGCAAAAACTTAATCGGGAGAAGCGGCCGTCCCTGACAGCCGAGACGCCCATTTACGGAGGAGACATCCCCTTTTTTGAAGATTATTTGCAAGCGGCATTGAAGAACCCGCCCAACGGATTCAGCAAGAAGGTTTTGCGCCGTCTGGTTTACAACTACGGAACGGCCTACAAAGACATTCTTAAACTCGCTCAAGAAGATGCCGATTACGCAAAGCCCCTTCATGGGAACGACGAGATTCTGAAGGCGGAGGTCATCCACGGGGTTCGGGAAGAAATGGCCCAGCATCTTGCCGATGTGGTCTTTCGCCGCACCGATCTGGGGCCCGCCGGCCTGCCGGACGATTCAACCCTTGAAGACAGTGCAGCCCTGATGGCAAAAGAATTGGGCTGGGACAAACGAAGAATTAGCGAAGAAATCGTATCCACCAAAAAAATCTACGATCCCATTCGGCAAGGCTGATGGAGCACTTTTTGGCAGAGGCTGCAGCACACACTTGAAGAATTTGCCAATGTCATTTTGCTGCGGTTACGGGATTGGCCTTTTCGGCTTCTGCCAAAAGTTTCATAAAGCGCATGGAGTCGCTTTTCATATTGGAGTTGTTGAACATGACATACCCGGGTTTATTCAGCGCTAAAATCTGCTCGAGGAGCTTTTGAAGGTCTTCATCCGGATATTGGTAGCGATAATTCATTTTTCCATGAAGCCTGAGATAAAAAAACTCGCCTGCAATATGGGGAGATTTAAACGGATCATTTCCATGGATTAAATCCAACTCCTCGCACAACTCCCGAATGAGCGACGGTTCCCAGTTTCCCCTGGGTTCCCAGACAAATTTAAACGATTCCCGATTAATGGATTTAAAAAACTTCCGCATATTCTTGATGTTGGTCTCCGAAGGGGTAAAACTTCCCGGACATTGGAAAATTAATGCTCTGGCCTGCATGGCCCGGGCAATTTTTTTCGTCTCTTCCCAGGCACGAAACACCACCCGAGAGGGTTTGAAAAACCCATAATCCTCTTTGTGCATAAAATCCACGGGGGCCCTCATGCGCCTGTACGTGGGGCTTGAGGCTTCATGGGTAATAACCTGCCACACTTTCATGTTAAACTCAAAATTTTCCGGAGCATCTCGTCTCCATTTAGAGGCCGTCTCGCTCCGGGGCAATTGATAGAACGTTTGCTGAATTTCCACAACCGAGTAATGCCTGTAGTACAACGTCCGGGCTTCCGGAAAACCGCAGCATCCAACCTTAATTGCGGTGACGGGTTCATCGGGTTGCCTTGACAAGGGTTTTCTCCTTTCTTGCCTAAATGAATACGACAGAATTTTCAATAAAAAGCCATGGACTCAGCGAAAAATGACCAATCACCATCCGACATCCCATTATCTGTACAAAAATGCAGAAAAAGGGGTGCGCATCAAGCGACACAATATCCAAGCGGGGAAGCGCTGAGACAATTCGCCCCGTGCATCAGTCATTTTCTTCATTTCGAATGAGTAGTACCCAGAAGGAAACAACGAAAGTTTGTAAGATTATTGATCTAAGTGAAAGTTTTCATAGTCGTCAAGATACCATTCATCACTGGTTTCATCGTATAAAACATCCACAATCTGTTGATCAAAAAGGCGAAGTTGAAAGTAGAGATGAGTGGTTGAAGGCACCCGCACCGTTTGCATTTTGGCCCGTTGAAGAACTTCCGCAACAGGGAAACGTCTCCCTTTCACAACCAAAACCGTGGGCGTTACGGGATTCTTATACGTGGATGTGCATTCCATGTAAACCAATTTTCTCATGGCATAGAATAAAAAAGAAATGTGAACTGGAAATGCGGTTTCAAATTAAAACAAACACACCAAAATTCAGGGAAAGATGCCCCCTGTTTAATTGAAAAAGATAACGTGATGTTTCTGACAAAACGACACGGTCTGGAGTTGTATATTGTGTTGAATTGAACCGGAATGATTTTCAGCTACAGTATAATAAAATTGATTTAAAAGCGCAAGGAAAAAAATGAGGAATTCTATTTTTTTGCACAAATAGACCTTTTCAGGGGCTTACAGCCGGGATCCGTTTCATCGGTTTTTTGGCCGACCCGGGATGAACCTTCTTCAATTCGCGGGAAAGTATCAACACCAGACTGAGGAGTATTTTTTCATTCAATTTAGTGGCAGGACATGTGTTTAAAAAATCGCGGACGGCCATTAGAATCGGATCATGAAAATTCCTGCATTTCTCACAGAACATTTGGAACGGACGGATATCATGTCCCTGCTGTTCAAATTGTTCCACACTGGCGCTCAGTTCCAAAGAAAAATCCGGGTAATTCTTTAATTCTTCCTGAATAAAGTCCAACAGGGCCAGGGGCCCGGCCTCGGAGGAGCGCTGATAAAGATTGTAAAAGTAATAAAATTCATCCCCCAGATGGGAAATCTCACATGCGCTGTAGAGCAACTCATCCAAAATAGGGTCAGGAATCGTGGTGTTTTTGATTTTCTTTAACAAAATGTTCAGATATTTCGGATGATTCATGTAGGTAATCGCACGTGCACCATAAATGAGAATTCTTGGATTTTTGGAGTGTTCAAAAATCCTCACAATTTTTTCATACGAATCCACGTCCTTGAGTTGGGCCAAAGCCAGCATGGCCTTTCCCTGCAAAAAGATGTCCCTGGAGAGAAGCGCTTTTCGCAATTCCGGGATGGCTTCCCGAACACCATGTTCGCCCAGAATTTCGGCCGCTAAATAGGCGGTTGTATATTCACCGCTTTTAAGCTCTTCAATAATTCGTTTGGCCGCACGGGGAGAAAAATCAATTTGATTGAGTACCTGCAGGGCTTTCCCCCTGATCACAAACCGGGGAGATTCCAGGTAGTGAACCAGGGTTTCCTCCGTTAAATCGGAACCGATTCCCTGAAGGCGGTTCAGGATAGACATGTCTTCATTTTCCTGCGTCGGTTTTGAGAGCTTTTGCAGGGTGTAAATGGCCCGCCAGTCCCTGAAAGAGAAAAACATCCCCATGACATCGGTAATTCGGCGCTCCTTTTGCTGAATCAGGCGAAAGCTCAGTGCAATAACCAGAAGCTGAATCAGGGCAATTGCGATAAAATATGTTTTGTAAACCATGATTTCCTGCAAATCAAAATGGTGCAGGACTTTTAGGAAGCCGCCGGCAAAAATGGATCCCGCCAAACCGGCTGCCAAACCGGATGTAATGTTGATAAACATTGAGGCCGCCACGCGCCGGGTGGCCGGAATGGTGCTCAGGAAATAATGCGAGAGCGATGTTTGCGCACCCGAAATGGTCATCCCCAAAATGAAATAAAGTGCTCCCAGATAAATCCACACGGTATGCGTGGGTGCAAATACCCACATCAGCTGAACCAACAGAAGTCCTATGCTGTAAAGGATAATAAGTGGGCGAGAGCCCACGTGGTCTAAAAATAATTTGTTGTTGTACGACGCATAAATACTCCCGATTAATTGAAGAATAATAAACATCAGAACCACGTGGTCAGAGAGCTGATAGCCCCGCTTCAACGTCACCACGCCAATGGGAATGACCAGCATCATGCTCATTGTGATAGCCGTCCAGGCAACAAGCAGCCGGCGGGCGGTCGTGTTCCGGGTGATGTAGCGATAGGCCGAAGAGAATTTTTCTTTGCCAGACACGCGCGCCCGGGGGGATTCCGGGACCCGATAAATGATAAAGCTGGATGCCAATCCCGTAATAACACCAAAGAAAATAATGGCTTGAAACGTGTGAATACTCTTGAAACGATCCAGCAGAAAGGCTATGGTCACCATCAGGATCAAAGAGAAGCTGTTAAAGGCCATCCATATTTTGGCAATAAAAGCCCCGCGATCCTGATCGGATGTAATTTCTCCGACCAGTGGCGTCATGGCCACCATTCCGATGCTCCGAAATGTAAAAAACAAAAAGGCCGCAATCAGAAGAAAATACAAACCAAGGGTTACGGAATATCTGGCCTGGATAAGCGGGACAAGAATCATCAAAGATGCACTCAAATTTCTTAGCGCCCAATTGATCCCATGGCTTCTCGCCGCTCCCCATTTGCCAATAGAGGTTTTGCCCAAAAGCATAAAGGGCATCGTGAAATAAAGGAAGGAGGTAATAATCGCCACATACGAATCGGATGCACCCAGCTTGATAGCGTAGAGAATTAGAATGCTCTCTGCCAGTGATGCGTAGGAGAGAGCATTGAGGCGCGTAAACCACAAATACAGATTTTGTCCCTTTTGTTTCAACAAGGGGCTCAGATCATTTGTATTTTTTCGCGAATAATGCGGAATTTTATTTACGTATTTTTCCATTTTTGCAGCCGAAAACACTATAAAAAAAGAGATCGCTCATTGCGATCTCTTTTTAAAAAGCTTGCCAATCCGGGATTAAATCAACTAAAATAATTTTTTTCTATTGTATGGTTTTCTACAACCCGTATTCATTTCTCAGCAATTTTAAAGCTTGCCCCAGATCTCACGTTAGAAATGAATGAAACCTTCCCACAATTCAAATACAACCTTTAACAAATTATTTGGTTTTTGTTGTATCGTGTACGGTTGTGTCTACTGCTGTTGTTTCTGCAGGAGCCGTCTTCTGTTCAATCTTTTGTGTTTTTTTGGCTTCTTCTTTTTTCTTGCCACAACCATAACTCAGCATAAACGTTGGCAAAGCAACCAATAAAGCAACCACCATTAACTTTTTAAACATATTGCCACCTCCTTCCAAGGAATACTATTTCTTGGCAAGCTTTTCGAAACTAATTATTTTTACAGAAACTTCCATAAAATATCCATTGACAAAATATATTGCATTCTATCTAAAATAGCAAGTTAATTTTTTATTAATTGAAATTATTTGCCACATCCTACGATCTTTTTTCGTGAAAGATTCAATTCCTTTCGAATTCCTTCTCAATACACGATTAAAAAGAGTGCACTTAATTCTGGTACAGATAACGTTTGATCTTTTTTGTGGGTGTTTTTTGAAAGGGCTCCGGTTGTTCGAAAATTTGGTGAATTTTTGCAAAACTTGCGACTCTTTTATTCGTATCCCGTTTGAGTTTCTGTAAAAGGGCGTCGATTCTTTCACGAATCTCACGCTCGGAGAGCTTTTCTTTTGCGAATTCCTGATCCAGTACATCATAATCGAGATACACCTTGGCAATAATTTTCCCCTCTCTGCCCAATACCAGCGATTCGGCCACATAAGAGGACTCATTCAGAATTTCTTCGATTTCTTCCGGATAAATGTTTTCTCCGTTGGGACCAAC
Source organism: Calditrichota bacterium (assembly GCA_013151735.1). NCBI lineage: Bacteria > Pseudomonadati > Calditrichota > Calditrichota bacterium. The sequence continues at coordinate 24,338 of JAADHR010000109.1, forward strand.
AATCACATTTTTGGATCGGCCTTTGATAAAGAGATAGCCTTCGTCATCCAAATATCCGCGGTCGCCCGTAACCAACCAGCCGTCTTCGGTCAACACTTCCTTTGTTGCATCGGGATTATTAAAATAGCCTTTCATAATGTTTGGCCCTTTGGCATAAATTTCACCCACACCGGTAGACGGATCCGGATCAACAATTTTTAGCGTCACATTTGAAATGGCCGGTCCGGTGGAAGCCACCTTCACTTTTTCAAGGGGATTGGCCGTTAAGAGAGGCGACGCCTCCGTCATCCCGTAGCCGGTCGTGTACGGAATATTGGCTTCCCGCATAAAATATTCCACTTCGGTTCCAATGGCCGCTCCGCCAAAAACAAAAAAGCGCAGCTCCCCGCCAAAAGCTTCCAGTAGCTTTTTGCCTGCCATTTTATGAAGAAGTTTTCGAAATGTGGCAAATTTGTAGATTTCCCGCGTCAGATATTTCTTTTTGATTTCGGCAAGAACCTTTTTCTTGTAGATTTTATCCATGATCAGCGGAACAGAGAGAATAATGGTCGGCTTCACCTTTTGCATGGCCGGGAGAAGTGTCATGGCCGTGGGAAGCCCTTCAATATACGAAATGCTCGACCCCAGATACATGGGCGCCAGAAATCCCATGGAGCCTTCGTAGGCGTGGGAAAGGGGCAGAATAGACAAAAACCGATCCGTCGGGCCGGCCGTTAAAACCTTTGTGGCACTTACTACATTTGAGACAATATTTTTGTGAGTCAGCATCACGCCCTTGGAATTTCCGGTTGTCCCCGAGGTGTAAATGATGGACGCCAGGTCTTCCTCTTCGGGTGGAAACTCCTCAAAATTCTTTATTTCGGAATCTGCCGTAATGATGGCATTGGTTAGTGTGCTGCTCCGATAGCCATTAATGGTAAATTCAGAATCATCAAGCGATAGAATGCATTCCAGTTTTCCCAATTCTCCGTCTTCCAGTTTTGAGGCCAATTTTCGGGTCGTAAACAAAAGCCTGGCTCCGGAGTTCCGAATGATGTGGTGAATTTGCGTCGGGTGAAATTCGGTCAAAATGGGAACCGCCACTCTTCCGGAGCTGACAATTGCCAGATAGGCTGCCCCCCAAAGAGGACTGTTTTCGGAAAGAATGGCCACACGATCGCCTTTTTTCAGCCTTTTCCATTGCAGGACTTTTGAGATTTGTTGGACCAACTTTTTGAGATCGAGGTAGGTAAACGGGCTGTCCCCCACCATCGATAGGGCATTTCGATCGGCGAATTTTTCGAAGCTTGTGTAAATCATTTCACGAATGGTTTGTTTGGGTAATGAGGGTCCCATAAAGTCATCCTTTTTAGTTGGTTCATTTAAAAGGCAAAGAATTCACGAATTTTATTCAAACAAAGAAAGTGATTCGCTCATTCGCGGTTCATTCTTTTGCAAAAAAACAAAGATTTTTCTGGAAATACTGTAAAATAATAATTCGTGAATCTGTGGCATCTTTACTTATTGGAGGCAACTCATTTTATTCCTGAATTCCCAATGCCTCAAGTTTTAGTTTGCGCAAATCCGGCATTATTGCGTGTTTTCCAAGCCCAAAATAATCGTGAAGCGTGAGATAAATCTCATATAAACGGCGGTAAACACGCCGGTTTTCGGGGATGGGACGATAAACCGTTTCCTTGATTCGAGCCATCTTCTTCGTCGCTTCTTTAAAATCATCATACCCTCCGTTCTTCGCTCCGGCGGCAATTGCGCCGATGATGGCTGCCCCCAACGCAGCCGCTTGTCGGGATTCTGCCACACGAATCTCCCGTCCGGTCACATCGGCGTAGATTTGCAGGAGTAATTCATTTTTCTCGGCCAGACCGCCAGAAGCGTAGAGTTCCTTAATGGGAATCCCCTGTTCTTCGTGGGTTTGAATAATCTTTTCTGTTCCAAAAGCCGTGGCTTCAATCAACGCCCGGTAAATCTCCTCGGGTTTGGTTCCAAGAGTCATCCCAACCAGTAGGCCGGAAAGGTTAGCATTCATTAGAATCGAGCGATTTCCATTCCACCAATCCAGGGCCATCAGGCCGCTTTCACCCGGTTTTAGCTTTGCGGCTTTTATTTCCAGCAATTTGTAAATGTCAACCCCCTTTTGTTCAGCTTCCTTGTGGTACGCCGGAGGCACCGATGTCCGCATGAACCAGGCAAAAATGTCGCCCACGGCCGATTGACCCGATTCGTACGCCGTGTAGCCGGGAACAATGCCATCCTCAACAATACCGGCAATTCCCTTGGCCAGAACATTCTTTTCACCCAAAACCATGTGGCAGGTGGAGGTTCCCAGAACGAGCACCATTTTCTCAGGCTCTGCTACAGCACTGCCCAGAAGTGCTGCGTGCGCGTCGATAATTCCTACGCCCACAGGGGTTCCTTCCTTTAATGAAAGGGCTTCGGCCATGGATTTTGTTAATCCGCCGGCGAGAAAACCAACCGGATAAATATCGTGGGATAATTTTTCATCCACAAACCGTTCAAATCGGGGATCCAGCTCCCGCAAAAATTCCTTTGAGGGATATCCATCCTCCTTGCTCCAGAAGGCCTTGTAGCCCGCCTGACAGGCGCTTCGCTTTTCAACACCCGTCAACTGCCAGACCAGCCAATCTCCTGCTTCAATAATTTTGTCCGCAGCCCGGTACACGTCAGGAGCTTCCCGCAGAATTTGCAG
>JAADHR010000109.1:27148-32302 GCA_013151735.1 Calditrichota bacterium
TGAGCCGCGTGATGTTTCCACAGCTTGACCCACGCATGCGGTTCATCCTTAAATTCATCCAGCAAACACAGCGGCTTTCCATCAGTCCGGGTCGGTAAAATTGTGCAGGATGTAAAATCCACCCCGATCCCGACAATGTCCTCCGCACGTACGCCCGCCTGTTTCAGCGCCTCCGGAATAATATCCTGAGCCACGGTGAGATAATCCATCGGATGCTGGAGGGCCCATTCCGGTTCCAGGCGGGTTTTGCCGTTTGGCAGAACCGAATCGATCACCCCATGCGGGTAGTTTTTTACCACAGTTGCCAGTTCCCTGCCACTCTCTCCATCTACAAGGATTACACGGCCCGATTCCGTTCCAAAATCCAATCCAAGAGCAATCCTTTTGTTCATAAACCAGTCCTCATTTTAACTGTCCGAAATTTTTGGAAATACGTCATTTTATTGTAAAATCAGAAATTACATTTATTTGTTTTGAAATTTAAGTATTTCGATCTAAAATTACAAGAAATTTTTTCAGAATTTTCGCGACAACCTCAGGAGCCAAAGCGTTTTCCTGCATCTGTTTTAAAAATCTCCCACGAATTTTCACGAATTTTAGGGGCATAAAAAATGCACCGGATGCTCATGTCGGGTTAAGTTGAAGTCACCTTCCACGGCGGATTTTCCGGCAGGTAGGTGTCGAACTCCCGATTGAATTTCTCTTCCACCTCAGGCGTGTAGTTGCCTTCCAGAAACAGATCCAGCACCTCATTGTAAAATCGCTCCCAGGAGGCTTCTTCGTGCCCGGGATTGATCGGATAAAACATCACGCCATTCGCTTTCGCTGCGCGCCTGTCACCGGGCGCATCGCCGAGCATTAAGACGTGACCCGGCGGATATTTCCCGGCTGTGGCCAGGCGAAGATGTTCCTTTTTACTGCCCATCTCCTGACCCGCAATGATGGAAACAAAGGCATCAATGCCGTGCTCCTTCCATTCCCGCTGAAGGGCCTCACCGGGTGTGGCCGAAACCACAATCACATCCGCCTGTTCGGAAAGTTTTTGCAGGCTTTCCCGAACAAACGGAAAGGGAGGCACACCGTGAACCATATCGGCAATGGTTGCATTGACGGCTTCACTCCAAACGAGTGCCTGTTTGAGAATGGGGTCGCCTGTTTTCTGAACAGCCTCTTTCAGGGCCGGATTTCCAAGCGGAACCCCGGAATCGATAAACTTCCTCAAGGCAGGAACGTCGGGGATGGTGACATTTCTCCGTTGCACATCCGGGCGTTCCCGAAGAAGATCAAAAACCTTTACCAGCGCCGGAAACCGATTAATCCCCCGCCATTTGGAATACAGGTTTACGAATTCCGCCGCCTCCCGGGCATATTTTGAGACGGCCTGCAGCTCCCAGTGTTTGACAATATTAGGAATAAAACATTCCTTGTGTTTGAGCTCCATCGTGTCAAATGCACATCCATCGGAATCAATTCCGACAAAATAATCGTGTTTGGGTTTAAATTCCGCCAGCGGTTTTTGTGCTTCAGAAATCATTCCACATTCTCCTCATGTTTTTAGACACTTCTTTCCGGCTTTACTGGAATTTTTGTGGATTTGTTTTCACAAAATTTGACAAATAAAATTCTTTGTCGAACAGAAAACATTCATTCTTCCAAAGAAGGTTTATAGGACATCCCTTCCGGTTGCTTTGAAAACCTGAATTCGGGAAATTCGAAATTTTCTCTGGTTTAGCCCAATAGTCTATTGGGCTAAAGCCCATTTTAAGGAAAAGCCTCTTTGGCCACGACCTGAAGGTCGTGGCAAGTCAGGTTTCCGGATTCTTGTGCCTGTTCAAAAAGACTCGATCCTAATGCACCCCTCATTTGCTCAAATTTTTAAAACAATTGAAAGGGTTCCCGTTATTTCTAACCCCGCTTCCCTTATTAGAATTAGAATACGCATTTATTAAAAGCTGTTTCAACGAGTTCAGTTTTTTTGAATTGCCACGACCTTCAGGTCGTGGATGAAATTGAAATCAAATACCCTCCGGGCTTTAGCCCAATGATTCATAAAAATATTGAACTGGTGCCCTAAAAAACAGAACACAACTCTTTTTCTCGACTCAGGGGGTGGATTGAAAACCAAAATCCCCCATTGCATTTTTAACCCTTTTACCGATAGGCTTGAGGCACATAGGCCGGAAGTTTTTTTTCAGCAAAGACGGGTTGAAATCGGGTGAAGCGTTGAATGCCATTCACAATGGGGATGCTCACCCACTCGCTGCCAATCAGAGGCCGGGCGTACGCCACAAACTCATCTGTGACGTCAATCCGGTTCTCCGCCAGCCAATTCTTCGGAAATTTACGTTCCGAGTTCGCGACCTTTTCCAGAGGAACCTGATCGAAATAGACGGAATACGTCTCTCCGGGATGTCGCAAGATTGTCGCCATAAAACCGGTTTGACCCGCCCGGGCCATTTCCACCGCTTTTGCTCCCACACCGTAGGCCTCCTCCAGATCGGGAACAGACGCGTAAATCATGGCGTGTCTCTGGTCGGTGCCGGGCACCTGTCCCCGGGCCACGCCGCGCGCCTTTAATCCCACGCGATTTAAATAGTTCACCACCACCTGCTGAACCGTGGTCTGGCTGGCACTGAACTCCGTGTGACCAAAAGCATCCTTCATCTCGCCAATATTCCCAACGTCAAATCCTTCGCTTACCACGACCAAGCACCGCCCGCTGTGCGAAAGTTCCCGGTTCACATTGTCCGCCAATTCTTCCAGCGAAAGCCCCGATTCCGGCATGTAGATTTGCAGGGGCATCTCCCGATTCGGGTCGCCCAGGCGAACCGCCGCCGGGATGAATCCGATCTTTCGTCCCATGACCTGAATCACCAGCACGGGATCGGACGGGCTGGAGCCCCGATTTTCCTCGTTGGCATTCTGAATGGCGTACGCCCAGTAGCGGGCCACACTGCCGTAGCCCGGCGTGTGATCGATGAGCCGAAAGGCCGAATCCCCCACATCGTTGTCAATGGTTTTCGGAATCCCAACAGCCACCAATTCGACCCCCTCTTCAGCCGCCAGTACACTCACCTTGTGAGCCGTATCCATGGAATCGTTCCCGCCGATGTAAAAAAAGTACCCCACATCGTGCGCACGAAATACCTCCAGAATGCGTTCAAAATCCCCTTTTTGATGCGCCTTCAATTTATAGCGGCAGGTTCCAATGGAACCCGCCGCGGGAGTGGTACGCAAGAGAGCAATTTCTTCCCGCGACTGCACTGAAAGATTCAACAATTCCTCTTTTAAAACCCCTTCAATTCCGTGGAATCCCCCGTAAATGGTTCCGAACATTTCGGGGTATTTTTGACAGGTTTCAACTACACCCCGCAGCGAATTGTTAATCACCGGCGTCGGTCCGCCGGATTGAGCCACTACCACGTTTTTGGGCTTTTTCATAAAACGCGCTCCTCCTCTACCTCGCCGTCTTTTTTCAAATAGTTTCTACCCGACATCTTTCAGTTGTTGCCAAAACGTTTTCCCAAAAGCCGCAGATCCCCTTCAGCCACACGTCCTGATTCTGTCAATCCCGTCCGAAAAAGATCAGGCCTCTCCAGCCTGACTATTTCTTCAAACGAAACAATTTCTCCCCGGCGTGGGGAATCACCAAAATCCCCTCATCTTCCCGATCCAGAAAGTCCTCAATGCGAATCGTCCGAAAATCGCGAAAACCGAGATTGACCCTTTCACACCGCTCTTTTGGAATCTGCGTGGCAAGGGTTACCTGGACGCGTGGTTTTTCCACCCCGTTTTCAAACGTTCCCACTCCCCGAACGTGCGTGGAATGCGCTTTAATTGTCCCCGGCACCCAGGCAAACTTCTCCGCCTGCTTCAAAAAATAATCCCGAACGTGGTATCCCACCTGATCCAACAGTTTGCCATGCACATACGAGATTTCCGAAATATGCGGGGCATAAATAATCACCTCTCCCCCGTCCTCAATAACGGGTTCCGACTTGTACATGACCTTGCCAGCGGTCCAGATATCGTCGTACATTTCCGGAGCGATTCCCAGAACCAATTTGTAGGGATGATCCTTGTAGGCGATGTGCAGCTTTTCGGAAAGATCCGCCGCCCTTTCCCAGGCCTCCTCGGGAGGGCCGATGAACAGCCCGGCTATTTTTTCGGGATTGACCACAAAGGCAAACAGGAGTTTCGGAATGTGAATCAATTGTGCCGCACGGTCAACCACGGCGCGGGTGGCCGTCCATTTTCGGCCGATAATTTCCATGTTCGTAATAACCGCACCCAACCAGTGAAAAAAGTTAATGATTTCCTCCCCCGAGATACCGGGGAAAAAGTACTTGTTTCCTCCCGAAAACCCGACCACTTCGTGCGGAAACGTGGGCCCGATAATAAATAGCTGATCGTAATCGAAAATTAATTTATTAATTTGAACGGGAACCTCTTCCCGCATCAACCCGCCCGAAAGTTTTTCAATTTCATCGGCAGTCAGAGTTCCGAGCGTTTGAAGCGCGTCCGGATTTTTCCACTGGTGATTGAAAAAATGGACATTTTTATATTTCGTCAGCCATTCATCTTTCGTGATGCCCATTCGCTTCAGGATGGATTCAATGGGTTCCTCGGGGTGCGTTCCCAGAGCAATCAGGTAATCCAGTGATTTTACGGTGTGCCCGATTGTTTCGTAGAGAATTTTAAAAAAGATGTCCATCGGCGCCGTTCGCGTATGATCGGGAATAATGGCCAAAACCTTTTTATCCTTCAGGGAAAGCTTTTCCAACGCCTTCTCAAACAACTCACGCATATCGCTTTCCGAAAGAAACCCTTCTTCCAAACTTTTTCCGATAACCATTTTCAGTCCTCTGAATTAACCTGAAAACCCAGGATTTTCAATTTTTCGTGTTGTCTCTGCGTCCCGTTTCTCAGTGTTACCCGGGTATTCCAAAATTCTCTCCGGATGGGATAATTTTTTCGCAGGGAATCAAAATAGTGACCTCTTTTCTCCCGAGGCAAATGAATGAGCCTGCGCAAACGAGCGTCATCTGCCCGAATATCGTACACGCGCTTAATCACGGTGTGAATGAGCAATTCGTCATTTTTATGGGAAGCCTCAACGTCCACGTGAGGTACGGGTGGATCCGAAAGAAGGCT
>JAADHR010000110.1 GCA_013151735.1 Calditrichota bacterium
GGCGTTTTAAATTGGACGGCGGAGCCATGTTCGGTGTGGTTCCGAAGGTATTGTGGGAAAAAACCAATCCGGCAGATGAGAAAAATCGCATCGATATGGCCCTGCGGTCACTCCTCATTATCGGCAAGGGGAAAGTGATTCTTGTGGATACCGGAATTGGTTCCAAGTTGAATGAAAAACTGATGCGAATTTACGGGGTGGATTATTCCCGGTACAGCACGGAAAAATCCCTCAAAAATTTGGGTTTGAAACCGGACGACGTAACGGATGTCATTCTGACGCATCTTCATTTTGACCACGCAGGCGGGGCAACAATAGCGGACGAAACGGGCACGGTCAAACCGGCCTTTCCGAACGCCACCTATTACATTCAAAAAGGGCAATACGCCTGGGGCAAAAAGCCCTCGGAACGGGATCGGGCGAGCTTTTTCCCGGAAAATTACGTTCCGCTGGAACAGGCGGGACAATTGGTTCAGTTGGAGGAATCGCAGGAGCTTTTCCCCGGTATCGAGGTGCGGAAGCTTTTCGGGCATACCCCTTCGATGCAGGTTGTACGGGTTACGGACGGGTCCCGGAGCCTTCTGTACTGTGCCGATCTTATCCCGACCGCATCCCACATTCCCCTGCCGTGGATCATGGCGTACGATTTGAATCCGCTGCTGACCCTGGAGGAAAAAAAGGACATTCTCCCAACCGCTGTGAAAGAAAACTGGACGCTCATGTTTGAGCACGATCCGTTTCGAGCCGCCACAAAAGTGATTCACGACGGAAAAGATTATCGCATGGGAGAGGAGGTTTCCCTATAGCTTCAACGCGAAAGAATCAGGAGGCAGGTGTCATTTCTGCACACGGAAAAATCAAGATTCTCCCGGATTCCCTGAGCAACAAAATAGCCGCGGGGGAAGTGGTGGATCGTCCGTCGTCTGTGGTAAAGGAATTGGTTGAAAATTCCCTGGATGCGGGTGCCACCGAAATTACCGTCATTGTAAAGGATGGCGGAAAATCTCTCATTCAGGTTGTGGACAACGGGCAGGGAATGACCGAAAACGATGCGATTCTTTCCTTCGAACGCCATTCCACCAGTAAAATTTCCACGGTGGAGGATCTTCACCGGATTCAAACGCTGGGATTTCGGGGGGAGGCCCTTGCCAGTATTGCCTCGGTCTCAATGGTGGAAATGAAAACCCGCGTTCCCGAAGAACCCGAAGGCACCCTCCTGAAGCTGGAGGGCGGGCTGGTGAAAACCCTCGAGAAAACGGCCTGGCAACAGGGCACGTCTATCGCGGTGAAAAATCTTTTTTTCAATACGCCTGCCCGACGAAAATTTATGAAAACCGACAACGCCGAATATCGGCACATTCTCACCGTGCTCAATCGATTTTTACTGTCCTACCCGGAGGTCTCTTTTACGCTTTATCGAAACACCCAGCAGGTGTTTCACTACCCAAAGCAATCTCTTGAAGACCGAATTGCCGCTGTATTGGGTGAAACGTACCGGGAAAACAGTATTCCGGTTGATTTTGAATTTGCGGGTATTCACGTGTCCGGCTACGTGGGAAACATGGATTTATTTCGGGCATCCCGGGGTTACCAATATTTGTTTTTGAATCGCCGCTACATTGTGAATAAATCCCTGAACTACGCGGTTTCTCTGGCGTACGGAAGCATGCTGCCGCAAGGAAATTATCCCTTTTACCGATTAAATCTCCACCTGAATCCGGATGAAGTGGATGTCAATGTTCACCCGTCGAAAATTGAGGTGCGGTTTGAAGACGAACGACTGGTTTTTCGAAGCATTCTCAATGGTGTGAAAGAGGCTCTGAATTCGGCGCAGGCGGTTCCCGTGCTTCGTTCGCCGGAGGATGTACCTGAGTTTTTTGAACCCATTCGCAAGCCGTCTTTTCAGGGAACGGTGCCTGGATCGTCCGATTCAAAAAACCTCCATTTCCCGTTTGAATTTCGACAGTCCCAGCGAAAGCCCCACCCGATCGGACTTCCGTCGGAACAGGACGAGGGTGTTTCCTCAGAGGAACGATCCGTATCCGCGGAAGAACAGCCGCCCGGCACGGGGCGTCCGCAGATCAAACAGCAATTGTACAAGGCATCCCAGGGCGAACGGGTTTCGGTGTGGCAGCTCCACAAGAAATACATCTTTTCCCAGATTAAAAGCGGCCTCATCATTATTGATCAACATTTGGCCCACGAACGGATTTTATTCGAGCAGGCCATGGAGCATTTCAATAAACGGCCGCCCTCATCCCAGCAGCTGCTCTTTCCGAGAACCGTCGAATTGAACGCGGAAGATTTCGAAGTTCTGAGGGAAATTCAATATTATTTGAGCAAGCTGGGGTTTATTGTAAAGGATTTTGGGGGGCGAACCGTCGTCATCGAGGCGGTTCCCACAGACATTCGAGGCGACGAAGAAACCATTCTCCGGCAAATGATCGACGATTACAAAAACCTTGAAGAACGGGATATCCGGGAGAAGGTCGCAGCGTCTTTTGCCTGTAAATCGGCCATTAAGGCGGGAGATCCGCTGAGTCAGGAGGAAATGATCTCCCTCATCGACGGTCTCTTTGCAACGAAAAACCCCTATTTTTGTCCCCACGGGAGGCCGGTGATCATAACCATGCCTCTGGAAGAGTTGGACAAACGGTTCTTGCGTTTGTAACATTCATGACTGAAAACACTCAAAAATTGAGACTTCCGGTTATTGTGGGACCAACGGCCGTGGGAAAAACGGCACTGGCTCTTTCCCTTGCATCTCATTTTCCGCGACTGGTTGTGATTTCTGCCGACTCCCGCCAGGTGTACCGCTTCATGGACATCGGAACGGCAAAACCCACAAAGGAAGAATTGGAGGCCCTGCCTCATGAGTGCATCGACTGCCGCAATCCCGATGAAAGCTACAGCGCCGGGGAATTCGGACGGGATGCCCGGCAGCGAATCGCAGAACATGTGCACGCAGGGGATTTTCCAATCGTGGTGGGAGGTTCGGGATTGTACATTCGCGCATGTGTCGATGGCCTGTTTGAAGGGGAACTCTCGGATCCCGAGCTTCGGGAAATGCTCAGGCTGGAGGCTCGCACGACGGGCCTGGCCCGCTTGTATGAACGGCTGCAAAGGATGGACCCGGAATCGGCCGAAAAAATTCACCCGAATGATGAACAGCGGATTTTACGGGCACTGGAACTCATTGAATTAACCGGGGAACCTCGCTCTGCATACCTGAAACGAATGAAACAGGAGTCGCCTTATCAGCCTGTTTTTTGGGGACTCACCATGGAGCGCTCCGCCCTTTATCAGCGGATTGAACAACGGGTGGATCGAATGATGGCAATGGGACTGGTTGAAGAAGTCCTTCGCCTCAAGGAAATGGGCTATGGGCGCGATCTTCAATCCATGCAAACCGTGGGCTATCGGGAAATTTACGCGTATCTTGCGGGAGAGATTTCCAGGGAGAGAGCTGTTGAGGAGATCAAGCAAAACACCCGGCGTTTTGCCAAGCGTCAGTGGACGTGGTTCCGGGCAGACCAGCGTATTCAGTGGATTGAAATTACCCCCGAGACAGATTTCAAAAAATTGGCCAAAATCCTTTCGGAAAAAATCAAAAAGGCGTACTTGCGTTCACCCCAATGAATGGGGGGGATTGTACAAGGCTTTGGTTTCAGGAATGACGGCTGCAAAGCCGCCAAGTCACGAAGAATTCTAGGATAAATGAAATTCTTGTGTTTTGACGGCTATGGATTATTTAAATTGAAAGCTTTGAAAAAATCGGATTTTATTATTTGCTTTTTTTTCAAACCACCCCCTCGCTCCCCCTCCATTGTTTAAGGGAGGGGGAAGGGGGGAGGGTCAATAACAGAGAAATATTACGTATAAATATATTTTTCAATTAATTATAATGCGACCCCCATGTTAATTACAAGTTAATTTTTATCACAAATTATGATCTTATTTTGTTATGAGCCATTGCCCGTGTCAGAAATCTTGAATTTTTCAAAGCTTTCTAAATTCCAAAAAATCCGATTTTAAATTAGGTTAACGATTTTTGCAGAAAGGGCCGACGAATGAAAAAGTACATTTCTTTGGTGATTGTTTTGTGTTTCTGGAGTGCCGTTTCTCTCGCGCAAAAACCAATCATTCCGCACATTCAGCATCACAAAATCGAAGCCACGTTCTCCATTCAAAAGCACACGCTTGAGGCAACCGACCGCATCCTGATTCAAAACACTCCAGGGCTGAGCAAGGTTGTTCTCTTTCTCAATCGAAATCTGCGGGTTACGGCCGTGCAGGTTGAGGGTCAAACAGCCTTATATCGAACGATTCCAGAATTTTCAGTAGAATCGGTTCTTCATAAGATCCGCAAGGATACCCGTGATTTTTATTCAAATGCACAGCTTCTGGAGATCCCTTTGCCCCCGCATCTGCTGGGTGTCTTTAGAGTTAAAATCACGTACACCGGGAAGATTTACGATCCGCCGCATGTGCCGGCCTATTCCCGTGATGCGGCGGCTGTGGAAACCCGCGGAGTCATCGGCGAAAAGGGGGTGTTTTTGGGCCCGGAATCCCACTGGTTTCCGGAAGCAGAGTCTTCTCTGGCTTCGCACGAAGTGATCACCCACACACCGGAGGGGTGGGAAACCGTAACCCAGGGCGAGCGGCTGGTGCACAAAACCGACGGCAACATGCTTACGGTTCATTGGAAAAATGAGCACCCCGCGGATGGCCTGTATCTGATTGCCGGGAAATATAATGTGCGGGAACTCGCGGCCGGCCCGGTAACGATTTACACGTATTTTTTCCCGGAGGATTCGTCCCTGGCGCAAAAATACCTCAGCTTTTCGGCCCGGTACGTCAAGATGTACAGTCGGCTGCTCAGTCCGTATCCGTACAAAAAGTTCGCGGTCGTTGAAAACTTTTTTCCGACGGGCTACGGGATGCCTTCCTACACGGTACTGGGACAAACGGTTCTGCGGCTTCCGTTTATTGTGTACACCTCACTGGGACACGAAATCCTCCACAACTGGTGGGGCAATTCGGTTTTTGTCGATTACGATTCCGGAAACTGGTGCGAGGGATTGACCATGTACATGGCCGATTACTATTACAAGGAGCTGCAGGGACCGGCGCAGGCCCGTGCCTATCGTTACGGGATCGATCGTGACTACACCCTCTACGTGAATGACAAGAACGATTTTCCTCTGGACAAATTCCTGAATCGAACGGCCATGTACACCCGGATGATCGGCTATGGCAAGAGCGGAATGGTTTTTCACATGCTTCGCCGGTGGATGGGGGACGAAAAATTTTACCAGGCCCTGCGGAATTTTATTCGCGATAAACAGTTTCAGAAAGCCAGTTGGAGCGATCTCCAAAAGGAATTTGAAGCCGTTTCGGGACTTGACCTTTCCACCTACTTTGATCAATGGGTGCACCGGACCGGCGCTCCAAGGCTTGTTCTTGAGAAGGTTACCCGTCACAAATCCTGGCGACGGGGCTGGACAGTGACCGGGACTCTCTTCCAGAAAGAACGCGTGTTTGCGCTTCGAATCCCCGTGCAGGTCTATTTTAAATCGGATACCCTGGACACGGTTTTGGTTACTTCCCGGGCTGAAACGCCGATTGATTTTCAATTCAAGAAAAAACCCCTGAAACTTGCTGTGGATCCCGGTTACAATCTCATGCGGCGGCTCAATCACGGCGAGATGAGCCCTGTGCTCAGTTTGATTTTGGGGGATGAAAATGCCGTGATGGTCCTTCCGTCGCGGGCCGCTCCGGGCATGGCCAAAGCCTACCAGCTTCTGGCGCACCAGCTCACGGGGTCCGGGGATGGCATGATCAAGTGGGATACCGATGTGTCCAACGCCGATCTGGCGTCGGGGTCCGTTTTTCTGTTTGGGGGACCCGAAGAAAATGCCCTTTACGGAAAGGCGCTGGCGGCGTTGAAGGGGAAATTGGCCTTTTCAAAAAACGGTATTTCGCTGGCCGGGAAATCCTACGCCAATAAGAGTGTGGTGGCCGCATTCTGGAGTCCGTGGAATCCGGCAAAGGGGTTGTGCCTGTTTCGCGCGGCTTCGCCCGATGTGGTTCGAACACTAGGGATGAAAATCATGCATTACGGAAAATACGGCTATCTGGTTTTTGATGGAACAAAGGCCGTTGCAAAAGGCGGATGGCCCGTGGTCAACAATCCGCTGGTGGTAAACTTAAAGTAGTCGCAGGCTTTATGCCTGCGCTGACAGAACGCACCCATAAAGGGTGCGGCTACAGATTTTGGGGTAGCCGCAGGCTTTACGCCTGCGCTGACAGATAGGCTCATCAATGAGAAAAGAAGATTTCTTCAACGCCGGTTCTACCGGAGAAAAGGACACCCTTCTTGGGCGGGTTTCGCGCATTACATTTAAAAGCGACGAAACCGGCTTTGCCGTCGTGCGCCTTATTCCGGATGACGGTCTTTTTGACCGGATAACCGTGGTTGGGATTTTGCCGTTTATTTCGGAGGGGGAACACCTTCGCCTGCACGGAGATTGGATCAAAGACAAAAAATACGGCCTGCAATTTCGCGCGGAATCCTACGAAACCATTTTGCCGGTTACCAAAAAAGGGATTGAAAGTTATCTGGCGTCGGGCAATATTAAGGGAATCCGGCGTTCTACGGCCAAGAAAATTGTGGAAAAATTCGGTACGGAGGCCCTGAAGGTTTTTGATGAACAGCCGGAACGGCTCCTCGAAATTGAGGGTATCGGAAAAAAGAAGCTGCTGCAAATCCTGCAATCCTGGAAGGAACAAAATCAGGCACGGGACATTATGATTTTTCTCAGCCAGTACGGAATCAGCCCCGTGCTGGCGGGTAAAATCGCCAAAACCTACGGCACCCAGACCCTGGACATCATTCGAAAAAACCCCTACAAACTGGCAGATGACGTGTTTGGCGTGGGATTTTTGACGGCGGATAAAATTGCTCAAAACATGGGGATTTCTGCCGAAGAACCGGCCCGAATTGAATCCGGGCTGAAATACTGTCTGCAGAGGGCGCTTGATGAGGGGCACACCTACCTGCCGCGGGAGGAATTGATCGAAAAAAGCTGCGATATTCTGAAAATCTCCCGCGATCGGGTTGTTGCGGTTCTCGACGAGCTGATTGAAGTCAATCATTTGACACCCGACAATGGGAAAATTTACCTGCCCGCCTTTTACCATGCGGAAAAGGGACTGGCTGAAAAACTGGCCCTGATCGCATCGGTCAATCTTGTAAGGCTGGGTGAGGAAGAGACCCGGAAGCGGGTGGAACAGCTCTCATACGTACAAAAGATTAGCTACACGGAGGAGCAAAAACGGGCGATCGCACTGGCGATGAAAGAGAAGGTTTTGGTGCTCACCGGCGGACCCGGAACGGGAAAAACCACCACCGTACGGGGAATTATTCACCTGTTTCAAGCGTACAAAATGTCCATCTTGCTGGCGGCTCCCACCGGACGGGCGGCAAAACGCCTTTCCGAAACCACGCACCTTCCCGCTTCAACCATTCACCGGCTTTTGAAATACGATCCCCAGAGCCGCACGTTTTCTCACAATGAGAATTCTCCGCTGAAGGTCGATGTTCTTATTGTGGATGAATTCTCAATGGTTGACACGATGTTGGCCTACCATCTCGTAAAGGCCCTTCCGTTAAAGGCCAAGCTGATCCTTGTCGGGGATGTCGATCAGCTCCCATCTGTGGGGGCCGGGAATGTACTCCAGGATATTATTGCATCGGGGATTGTAAAGGTGGTGCACCTGACGGAGGTTTTTCGACAGGCGCTGAACAGTAAAATCGTGGTAAATGCCCACAGAATTAACAAGGGACTGATGCCGGATCTGGAGCGAAAACAGGGGGTTGACATTCTGACCCCTTCACGGAAAATCAAGCCCATTGACGATTACGGGGATTTCTTGTTTATTCAGCAAGCGGATCCGGATGCGTCTGCCAACATGATCCTGGAGCTGGTGGCCAGGAAACTGCCCGAACGCTATCGGTACAATCCCCTGCAGGACATTGAGGTTCTGACACCCATGTACAAGGGTCCCATTGGCGTGGACCGTCTCAACAGCCTGCTGCAGGAGGCATTGAATCCGGGGCAGAAAAAGCTTTTCCGCGGAAAGATGGGGTTTGGGGAGGGGGACAAGGTCATGCAGATTCGCAACAATTACGAAAAAGGCGTTTTTAACGGGGATATCGGTGTGATTCAGAAAATCAATCCCGAGGACAGGGAATTCTGGGTGCTGTTTGATCTTCCCGTAAAATACGATTATTCGGATATTGAAGAGCTGGTGCTGGCCTACGCGATTACCATTCACAAAAGTCAGGGTTCGGAATATCCGGCGGTGATCTGCCCGATAACCACCCATCACTACATTATGCTTCAGCGGAATCTCATTTACACGGCGATCACACGCGCAAAGGAATTGGTTGTGCTCATTGGAACAAAAAAGGCACTTGCCATTGCGATTGGAAACAATCGGGTGCAGGAACGCTACACCGGTTTAAAGGAATTTTTGCAGGAATCGTTTGGAGAAGAAGCCTCTCAATAAATCTAAAAAATGGTTGTAATTCAGACGGGGTTTTATTAAATTTGATTATTTCCATGGGTGCATTTTCTTTAATATCCAACAAGGATGTCTGTTTGTGATGATCAAAATGCAGCGGTACGTTTTGCGGGGAGTTTTTTTTGCGGGGATTGCTTTACTCTTTCTGACGGAAACATTCGGTTTGGGAACCGCCTCTCAGTTTTCCGGAACCGGTACCCGTCACAACATTTCATTGGCTGGCAAGTGGCTGGTTCGCGAAAAGGAATCCGATCGCTGGCAAACGATCAGGATTCCCGGGACCGTGCCCAAAGCAACGACCTATTTTTTCAAGAGGGATTTTCAACTTCCGGATTCGTATCGTAATTAC
>JAADHR010000111.1 GCA_013151735.1 Calditrichota bacterium
AAATTATTTACAAAATCTAAAATAAAACCTTTTTGCAAAAATGACAATTAAATATTTATTTGATTTTTGTTAGATTTTCTAACAGAACGGGGAAGATTGGTTTTGTATCCGTTCTTCTGGCTTTAATGGGTATTATGCGTCTGGCAGGCACCATTCGTAGGGGCGATTCATGAATCGCCCTTATCCTCACCCCTTCATAATGGATTCGATACAGGTGCGGTAGGCGTTTGCCAGCTTCTGAATATCCGCATCAATCACCGTTTGATGATTTACCAAAATGGTGAACCGATCGCGCGCCACCTGCCCTATCCGGGCCCAGGGGATTCCGTACGATTGAACAAGCGCCTGAACTTTTTCCAAATTTTCCGGACGAACCGATACCACCACGCGGCTCTGATCTTCCCCGAACAGGAGAAAATCCGGTCGAATTTCCGATACCAATTCAACCTGTGCGCCCCAAGCATCCCCATCCCCCAGAATGCCCGATTCAGCCAGGGCCACGGCCAATCCACCCTCCGACACATCGTGAGCCGATTCCAGAACGTGCTCCTTTGCCGCTTCAACCAAAAACTGCTGCAGGGCCTTTTCACGCTCCAAATCCAGTGCAGGACAGTCTCCGCTGACCCGGTTGTGGATCCGCTTCAGGTATTCGCTTCCTCCGATTTCACCCCGGTTCTCGCCGATCAACAAAAGGACATCGCCTTCATTCTTAAATGACGCTGTCACCATATTCCGCACATCCTCCAGAACTCCCAGCATTCCGATGACGGGAGTCGGGTAAATGGCCCCTTCGGGATTTTCATTGTAAAAACTCACATTTCCGCCCGTCACCGGCGTTTCCAGTGCGCGGCAGGCTTCGCCAATGCCCAGAACGGCTTCTTTAAACTGCCAGTACGCCTCCGGTTTGTAGGGATTGCCAAAATTCAGGCAATTGGTTACCGCCACCGGTTTGGCTCCCGTACAGGCCACATTTCGCGCCGATTCCGCCACAGCAATCTGTGCACCTCGCCGGGGATTCAAATACACAAACCGTCCGTTGGCATCGGTCTTCATGGAAAGCGCCTTCGACGTTCCCTTAATTCGGACAACGGCGGCATCTCCCCCTGGCAGCTGAATAGTGTTCGTTTGAACCATTGTGTCGTACTGTTCGAAAATCCAGGATTTATTTGCAACGGTGGGCGTGGAGAGGAGTTTTTTAAGCACGTCCGTGTACTCCTCGGGTTCCGGAATTCGGGAAAGGTCTTCATTTTGGATCCGGCGAATGTATTCGGGCTCTTTTGTCTCCCGCTCGTAAACGGGGGCGCCTTCACCGGCGCTCAAGCTGTCCGCCGGAATATCTGCCACAACCCGGTCTTTCCATTTCACCCGCAGGCGGCCGTCACTCGTCATCACGCCGAAAATAGACCAATTCACATCCCATTTGTCACAGATTTCCTGGATCTTTTTTTCGCAGCCGGGCTTGGCAATAATGAGCATGCGTTCCTGAGATTCAGACAGCATAATTTCATACGGAATCATTTTTTCCTCTCTCAGAGGAACCTTGTCCAGATCCAACTCAATTCCAAGGCGGCTTTTGGCAGCCACCTCAGAGGTAGAGCTCGTGATGCCGGCTGCCCCCATATCCTGCACGCCTTCTGCACAGCCCGATTGAATGATTTCCAGGGTGGCTTCCATAATCAATTTTTCGGTGAAGGGATCCCCCACCTGAACATGCGGACGTTTCGCTTCGGATTCTTCACTGATTTCCTCCGAGGCAAATGTGGCGCCGTGAATACCGTCGCGCCCGGTGGATGAACCGATGATGAAAACCCGGGCCCCGGCCGTTTTGGCTACCGCGTGTGCCACCTGGTTGTGCCGCACCAAACCGACCGTCATGGCATTGACCAACGGATTTCCCTTATAAGCATCGTCAAAATAGACCTCACCCGCAACGGTCGGAATGCCCAGACAATTTCCGTAATCGCCAATGCCCCGAACCACACCGTCAAAAAGATACTTCACGTGGTCGTCGGACAGCTCGCCAAAGCGCAGAGAATCCAGCGAGGCAATCGGCCGGGCACCCATTGCAAAGATGTCCCGTACAATGCCCCCCACGCCTGTGGCTGCCCCCTGGTACGGTTCCACAGCCGACGGATGGTTGTGACTTTCAATTTTGAAGGCAACCGCCAGGCCGTCTCCAATGTCAATCAGTCCGGCGTTCTCCTCCCCTGCTTTCACTAACATGGCATCCCCTTCTTTGGGAAGGGTCTTAAGCATGAGCAGAGAATTCTTGTAACTGCAATGCTCCGACCACATCACCGAAAAGATTCCCAGCTCTGTGTAGGTGGGCACTCTTCCCAGAATTAACTGTATTTTTTCGTACTCTTCTTCTGACAGGCCGTGTTCTTTGGCCAGTTTCACATTAACATCCGGTTCGCTCATTGTATCCTCATTCATTATCCGTCTTTATTCGCGCATTCGCGGCCTTTTTTTAAAAAGATTTACCGCGAGGGTGCGGAGTGGAAAATGGAATTTCCAAATCACAATTCCCAATAATCAAATAAATTCCAAATTACAATAACCAAAACTAAATAATTTCCAAAAAATACCCAAGGGGTTAAACTTTCTTTTAGCACAATTTGTAGGGGCGATTCATGAATCGGCCCTACAAATATTCGTGCATTCGTGGCCTTTTTTTCTTTTATTCACGCATTCGCGGCCTTCATTTTTTACTACGTCCGCTCCACGTCCCTTTCCAAATGAAAATACTCCCAAATTTTACCCGCAAGATTTTTGGGAATTCCCCGTACCGCCTCCAATTCTTCTTTTCTGGCCTCCTGAATTTTTTGTACCGAGCCAAATTTTTGAATCAGCAGATTTCGCCGCTTTTCGCCAATTCCCGGGATACCATCCAGCTGGGACTGCAGCGTACGTTTTTTTCGCAGAGTCCGGTGAAAGGTGATGGCAAAGCGGTGGGATTCATCCCGAACCCTCTGCAGCAATTTGATTCCCGGGGAGGTTCGGGGAATATTTTGGGGGTCCGAAAAACCGGGCAGATAAACCTCGTCCAGCCGCTTGGCCAGAGCCGCAACCGGCTGATCGTGGATTCCCAGCTCGTGCAACGCCTCCACTGCACTGGACAGCTGTCCCTTCCCGCCGTCAATTAAAATTAAATCGGGCATACGGCCTTTTTCTTCCAGAATGCGCCGGTATCGCCGGGTCACCACTTCCTTCATCGAAGCAAAATCATCCACGCCGGTCACCGATCGGATCCTAAATTTCCGGTAGTCGCTTTTTCTGGGAAGGCCGTCCACAAACGTCACCATCGAAGCCACTGTGTCCGAACCGGAAATGTGGGAAATATCAAAGGCCTCGATTCGGCGAGGCGGGTGAGCCAGGTTTAAATCTTTTTGAAGAGCCAGCACATCCCCGGGAATACGCTCCTTTTTTTCCTTCATTTTCTGCAGGAGAAGTTCCCTTAACACCAGCTTGGCATTTCGTTGAGCCATTTCCACTAATTTCCGTTTTTCTCCCCGCTTAGGCACCAAAAGCAGGCAGGCCTTGCCGCGCCTTTTCCTGAACCATTCCCGGATGTCTTCAATTTCCGGAAGCTCGAAAGGCAAATGGATTTCTTTGGGCAGAAAATCAACCTTCACATAATATTGGAGCAAAAAAGATTTTAAAATTTCTTGATCCGATTCCCCCATGGTGTTTTTCAGATAAAAATGGTAGCGGCCGATTATTTTTCCCTCTCTCACCTTAAAAACAATCCCCGCCGCAATTTTTTCTTCCTGATAAATACCCACAATATCCCGATCCACCTCATCCTGAGAAACCATCTTCTGGCGCGATTGAAACTGTTCGATTGCCTGAATCTGATCCCGAATTCTGGCCGCTTCTTCAAACCGCTGGGCGTCGGCCTGTTTCTGCATCGCCTGCCGGAGCTCTTTGACGACTTCATTATTTCGTCCCTCAATGAAGCGCACCATTTGGTTCACAATCGTGCGATAGTCCTCCTGCGAAATAAGGCCCTGACACGGTCCCGGGCACCGCTGGATGTAGTAATCGAGACAGAGTTTTATTTTTCGGGAAGCCACTGTCTGTTCATCCAGGCGGTAATTGCAGCTGCGAACGGGAAAAATTTTGCGCACAGCCTTTAGAAGACTTCGCATGGAATGCACATCCGTGTAGGGCCCGAAGTATCGGGATCCGTCTTTTACAATTTTTCGCGTCGGAAAAATTCTTGGAAATTCCTCGTGAGTGACACGGATGTACGGGTAGCTTTTGTCATCCTTCAAGGTCACGTTGTAGCGCGGCTTGTACTCTTTGATCATATTGGCTTCAAGAATCAGGGCTTCCACCTCCGAATCGGTTGAAATGGTTTCCACATCCCGAACCTTTCGTACCAATACACGCAGTTTGGGCTCCCCTTTTCGTGAATTCTGAAAATACGAGCGCACGCGATTTCTGAGATTTTTTGCCTTCCCGATGTAGATCACTTTTCCCTTTTCATTCTTAAAAATGTACACACCCGGAAGGGCGGGAAGGTTGTCTAATTTTTTTTGAAGGATTTCATTCATGCTGATTTTCAGGATTTTGTATCCTCTTCAACCAACTCAATTAAAACCCCGTTGGCTGATTTGGGATGAATAAAAACAATTCGCTTTCCGTCGGAACCTGTCACGGGTTCACCAATAATCTCCAGTCCCTTCTTTTCCAAAACAGCTAAGACATCTTCAAGATGTTCAACGGAATACGCCAGATGGTGAATTCCTTCTCCCCGCTTTTGAAGAAATTTTGAAATAGGGGAATCCTCATTTTTCGGTTCCAGGAGCTCAATCCGCGTTTGTCCAATGGCAAACTTTTGCACACGAACCTGTTGCGCAGGAACATCCTCGATTCCTTCGGATGCAAGTCCGAAGGCATTTTCGTAAAGTCCGGAAGCACGTTTCAAGCTGTAAACAGCCACACCGATGTGATCGATCTTTTTAAGCATAGCGGAATAACCTGTTTATTATTAAGGAATTCCCGGTGATCTCTGTCCAAATACACACGGTACAGAGAGAGATTTTGATCACCCTTAAAATAGAAAAATAATCGCAGAATTTCAAGTGAAAAGGGAAGAGCTTGCGGCTCTTCGGGAAAAGGCGGCCTCCTCCAGAATACCAACCGAAACTAAATGGCCGTGAGCCAGAGAAACCGAAAGGAGGCAATTTGACCGGCAAATTGATCAAAGAGAGCCAGATTTTGGTCGGGTATTTTTGAAATGGCTTCTTCCACATTTTCTGTGGTTTTTCCGAATGGGGCACGGCCCGCCAGACTCCGAAATTTATGCAAAGGAGAGCCTCCAAAGGCCAGCAGAATCTGACGGGCAATCCATTTGTAAGCCTTTATCGAATACCTCTCTTTTTTAAACAGCGACATTTCGGCCTGCCGGGCCTGCGCAAGCTGTTTCAATGGGTCGGACTCGAGGAAAGTTTGGCGCGTTTCTCCGGGTGGGACAAGTGAATCCATTTTTGTCTCCAGTATCTTTTGAAGCGCCAAGAATCGTTCAAAATCGCTTTTTGAAATGATGCCATTCTTTGGAATCTGAAAGGGGTCCTTCTGATAAAACACGACGTAATTTTGCGGATATCGATTGAGCTCTGCCAGATAGGAGTGCGTGCGGTGCACCATAAAAAGTAAACCGGCTGTAACAACGGCCATAATCGCGAAAAGAGCCGCTGCAAATCCAAGAATAATTTTGCGAACCACCGCTTTTTCTTCGGGAGTTTTTTCCATCTTTCAATCCGCGAGTTCCATTTCCCTAAAAAATAAAAATTCCGTCAAATGATTTCAACGAATCACGGCACCAATAATGGCCCCCAGAAAAAGCATTCCATTATAAATGATGAGCATTGGAAAAGCCGCTATCGAGATGGCCAGTGTGAGAAAGGGAGCACCTGGCAGCAGAATAATGGCAATTGTAAATAGAACCGCCGGAATGAGAAATGCCAGCAATGCATTTTTCAAATTGCCGGCCTTTCTTCCGCCGACAAATCCGGCCACAAACGGCCCGATACCCGGCAGCCAGATTAACAGAATTGAGAGTAAAATCATCCAGAATAATGCTGATGAAACAGAACCTTCCGTTCGTGCCATAATTTTTCTCCCTCTGGTTGTATCCACTCCGGATTTCTAATGATGCGTCGGTTGTCTTCTGTCAGGTTTTTGCACCAAACAGCCGGGCCGATAGATCGATTCTTCCACTACGAGGCCATCTGAAATCGCCGTTCAGTCAACACCTTTGCGGCCACCTCCGCCATAAATTCGGCCGCCAGTAAGGCGGTGATGTCATTTTCATCGGTTCGGGGATTTACCTCCACCACATCCATTCCCACAAGGGGTGCCCGAATTTGCAAGAGATACCGAAGCACCCTTTTGGGACTCATTCCCCGGTGCACCCAGCCGGAAACACCCGGTGCGTAAACGGGATCGAGAACATCCATATCAACAGATACGTACGCCGGCAATCCGGATGGAATATCCACAAACTCCCGCTTCACACGATCAATTGGGACAATCTTCACCAGGGGATTTCGCTTCCAAACCTCATATTCTTCATCTGCAAATTCCCGAACGCCCAGAATCGTGATCATTTTGACCGCATCATTCTCCAGAAGCCGCGCATTCACACACGCATGACTGTAGCGATCGCCCCGAAACTCCCAGTACAAATCCGGATGCGCATCAAAAACAATAACCTGGACCTGCCTGAATTGCCTTGCAACCGCTCGTACGGCAGGAACCGTTGTGATGTGGTCTCCACCTGCAATCAGGGGAAAACTCTTCTGCTCCAGTACTCTTTCCACTGTCTGCTGGAGATGGCCCAAAATTTCCTCGTCGGAGCCTCCCCGAAGGACATCTCCCCAATCGAAAATAGACGCTTCCTCTCCCAGCCGGATTTGATGGGCGGTAAGTTCGTGAATTGCCCTTCCAAAAAATAAAGAACGAATTTTGGCCGGAGCCAGCGCACATCCGCGCCTGAAAGACGATTTTTCATCGTAAGGAAAGCCGATAAAAGAAAAATCGGCCCGCGATGAAATCCCTGCACGGCATGAGAGCTTCTGCATCAGCAAACCCTCTCTGCAAAGTCGAATTCTTCACAATCACTCTACTTCGAGCATTAAGAATTCAAACAACTTCCACAGGTTTTTTGGAGTCTTTGCAAACGGTACCGGTTAAATAATAAATACAAAACGGAGGTTTTTTCAATGATTTTTTTTCATTTTTGAAGAAGACCGGGACTGCTCCCCTGAACACGCGGTGACCCGAGCGGTTTGTCATGCTTCCCGCCCGGCTCTTTGGCCCTTTAAATTCCCAATCTCATTCCTCAAATGGCCTCCCCACTTTCTGCATCCTACCGAACGGCAATAACCGAAATTTCCACGTTCACGTTCTTTGGCAGATTGGCCACCTGAACTGCCTCCCGGGCAGGGGGTTTTGTTGAAAAATATTTCGCGTAAACTTCATTAATGGCTTTGTAGTTTGAAATATCTTTCATAAAAACGGTCGCTTTGACCACGTTTCCGAAGCCCATTCCCCCGGCCTTTAAAACCGCGCCCAGGTTCTTTAGCACCTGTTCCGTTTCGGCCTGAATATCCCCGGTCACCAGCTTTCCTGACTCCGGATTGATGGCAATTTGCCCCGAGCAATACAGCGTATTTCCTACCAGAACGGCCTGGCTATAGGGCCCGATAGCAGCAGGTGCATTTTTTGTAGCAATTATTTTTTTGGTGATGGGATGGGGAGCTTTGGAGGTACATCCGGAAAACACGAGAATTCCGGCAATAAACAATCCAACAACACAAACATGTTTGCTTTTCATTGACGGGTCCTCCCAGTTTTGATGACATACGAAATAAATTACACAAAATTCGTGGGGAACACCTAAATCAGCCCGCTTTGTTCTTCCGCTGCCTGAACCGTATTTTTCATAAGCATGACGATTGTCATCGGGCCAACCCCACCGGGAACGGGTGTAATGGCAGCGGCTTTTTCAGAAACCGAGGCAAAATCCACATCCCCTTCCAGATGATAGCCGCGCTTTTGGGTGGGGTCATCCACACGATTCACACCCACATCGATGACCACGACTCCCTTTTTGACCATGTCCCCCGTAATTGTCCGAGGGCGCCCGGCAGCAGCGATCAGGATGTCCGCCTGCCGCGTTAAATCCGAAAGATTTTTTGTATGCGTATGGCACACCGTAACGGTGGCATTTCCGGCAGGCGTCTTTTGAATCAGCAAATTGGCAAGGGGTTTTCCGACGATATTGCTTCGGCCAACAATAACAACATGTTTGCCGTCGGGGGTGTAACCGTACCGGGTTAACAGCTCAATCACTCCGGCAGGTGTACAGGGAAGAAACGACGGCGTCCCCGCCACCAATCTCCCGACATTGATGGGATGAAATCCGTCCACATCCTTCCGGGGATGAATCACCTCTATGATCTGATTGGAATTTATATGGGATGGCAGCGGCATTTGCACCAGTATTCCGTGAACGGAAGGATCCTGATTGAGCCGTTCGATGTGCTCAACCAGCTCTTCCTGTGTTGTTTGAGCCGGCAAGCGAATGGTTTCTGAAAAAAGTTCGAGCGCCTCACAGGCCTTCTTTTTCATCGAAACATAAACCTGAGACGCCGGATCCTCTCCTACCAGTATGACGGTTAAATTGGGAGTAATTCCTTTGTTTTTAAGCCGTTCGATGCGCAGCCGAAGTTCCGCGCGAATGTCTTCGGCAACCTTTTTCCCATCAATTAAAATCGCTGACATATTTTCCTCTTTCTTCCTCACGGTAATTGAATACGTTCAATTGCCACAGCCTTTCCGGTTTCGCGGTTGATCCGGACAAAAACCCCGTTCAGTTTCAAATTTTCGGAAGCAACCTCGTACTGGCGGGGTGTCCCGTATAAAAATCTCTGAATCGCAATTTCTTTTTTCATTCCAATTACTGAATCGAACGGGCCGGTCATTCCGGCATCGGTAATATAGGCCGTACCGCCCGGCAAAATGCGCTCATCTGCCGTTTGAACGTGCGTATGTGTACCGATAACGGCCGACACTTTTCCATCCAGAAACCACCCCAGCGTAATTTTTTCTGCCGTGGCCTCCGCATGAAAATCCACAAAAATAACTTTTGTTTCCTTCGAAAGCCGATGCACTTCATTCTGAACCGCCCGAAACGGATCATCTGTGGGCATCATAAATGTACGTCCCTGGGCGTTAATGATCCCAACCTTTGTTCCGTCTTTGGCTTCCAGAATGGCGCTTCCATGCCCCGGATTCCCGCTCGGATAGTTAATGGGACGCAAAACCAGGGGATTTTTGCGCAACACCGCAACGGATTCCTTGCGGTCCCAGATGTGATTTCCACTGGTAATGATATCAACGTTCATCTGCAGAATATGATTGGCGATATTTTCCCGAATGCCTTTTCCCTTGTTCAGATTTTCACCATTCACAATCGTGAAATCGGCTTTTACTTTTTCCTGAACCGAACGAATGAGCCGTTCAAATATGGCCAGTCCCGAGTCGCCTACAATATCGGCGATAAAAAGAATCGTAACTATATTTTTGGCAGACATCTAAATCCTTCTTTATTTATTGGCGTTATTTGGCGTAATCTTCCGCGCG
Source organism: Calditrichota bacterium (assembly GCA_013151735.1). Taxonomy (NCBI): domain Bacteria; kingdom Pseudomonadati; phylum Calditrichota; species Calditrichota bacterium. The sequence goes on from JAADHR010000111.1 coordinate 9,658, forward strand.
ATACTCCCGAATCACCGTAATCTTGATTTGCCCGGGGTACTCCATCTCCGATTGAATTTTTTCGGCAATGGCCAGCGCCAGTTTTTCGGCTGCGGCATCCGTAATTTTTTCCGGCTCCACAATTACCCGAATCTCTCGTCCGGCCTGAATGGCGTAGGCCTTTTCAACCCCTTCAAAATCTCTGGCCAGCGTTTCAATCTTTTCCAATCGCTGAATGTACTTTTCCAGAATCTCTCGCCGGGCACCGGGCCGGGAGCTTGAAATTACGTCGGCAGCCTGAACCAGAATGGAGATGGGCGAAATAACCGGTACGTTATCCTCAAACGCTGCAATGGCATTTTGAACAATTGGCCCTTCGCCGTATTTTCGAGCGATTTCAACACCGATTTCCGAAAGCGTGCCTTCCGTGTAATTGTCAGACGCCTTGCCGATATCGTGCAGCAGACCCGCCCGCTTGGCCAGCTGAACATCCAGACCCAATTGGGCGGCCATCAGACCGGCCAGATGGGAAACCTCCATGCTGTGCTGTAACACATTCTGACCAAACGTGGTGCGGTATTTCAACTTTCCCAACAGACGAACCAAATCCGGGTGCAGGCCGTGAACGGCCGTTTCCATGGTGGTTTGTTCACCAATTTCCTGAATGCGCTCATCAAATTCAGCACGAGCCTTTTCCACGACATCCTCAATTCGGCCCGGGTGAATCCGGCCGTCCGAAATCAGCTTTTCCATGGCAATTTTGGCGACCTCACGCCGGACCGGATCAAATCCCGACAATAAAATCGCACCCGGCGTATCGTCAATAACAACCTCCACGCCCGTTTCCATTTCGAACGATCGAATATTCCGGCCCTCCCGTCCAATGATGCGCCCTTTCATTTCATCCGACGGCAGGTGAACCACCGAGACCGTTGTTTCCACAGAATGCGTCATGGCTGCCCTCTGAATCGCCTGAATGACGATTTCCTTGGCCTCACGATGCGCCGTCAGGCGTGCCTGTTCCTGAATCTCCTTGATAAGCTGGGCCGCTTCTGCCTCGGCTTCCTTCCGCATGGCATCAATCAAAATTTGCTTGGCTTCATTGCGGGTGAGTCCCGAAACTTCCTCTAACTTCTGATTTTCTTCCTGAATTAAGCGCTCTAACTCCTGTCCCCGCTTTTCCAATTCCCGTTTGCGTTGCGCCAAATTCTGTTCAATCTGCTCAAATTCCTTTTCCTTCTTCTTTAAAAAATCGGCCTTTCGATCAATATTTAACTCGCGCTGGTAAAGGCGTTTTTCAAGCTGCTGTAATTCATTTTTTCGCTGACGCGTTTCAGCTTCAAAGGTTTGTTTCTGTTTGTACCACTCATCCTTAACTTCCAGAATTCTGGTTTTTTTCAGGGCCTCTGCTTCGCGTTCGGCATCGGCAAGAATTCTTTCGGCCATTTCTTCCGCGTCAGTCAACTTGTGCTTTCCGGAAATCTTCCGCCCAAACCAACCGCCAGCAAACGCCAGGATGGCAATTCCAATCATCAGAAGAATGGTCATCGTTGTCATAATTCCTCCAGTCATCTATCCCCCATTTGTATTCGTTAACAATTTTTTTTAATATCTAAGTCCGCTCAAAAAAGCCTTTGCCCACGAATTGCACGAATTGATTTTATAAAAGATAAATACGTGCAATTGGGGATTACTCAAGCAAATTCAGATCGTCATCACCAAAAAAAATCCCCACCTCAAGTACTCTCAGAATTTGACCTACGAAGGGCCCAAATTCTAAAATTACTCCAAGTGGGGATGGATTTTAAAGTAACCTAACTACAGATTTTTAATCGGAAACGTCGTTAATCAGGTCCAGAAGGTCCTGTATTTTCTTCTCGTATTTTTCGATTAATTCAGACTTTTCCAATTGCTCGTGAAACAATTCATCTGTAATATTTAATGCAGCCAGAATAGCGACTTTTAACGCCGATTTTTGTGAAAGCTGCTGATCAATCTCCCGCATTTTTTGATCTACATAATCAGCAACTTTTACAATATAGTCAACATCTGCCTGACCTCGAATGGGATATTCCGAACCGTAGATATTGACTTTGATTGTTTTTTTGTCATCTGTCATGATGATTTCATGCTTCAGGAAGTGAATTTTCCAATACATCCAATTTGTGCAACATATCGTTTATTTTCTGACGAATCTTCTCGTCCTTTTCTTGATTCCCTTGCTGGTCAAACTGTGATTCCCGAAGGCGAACAATTTCTTCTTCCAATTGCTGAATCACCCGGTTTCTGTCCTGAAGCAATGTTACAAGTTCTGTGTTTTGTTCCTTAAGTAATTTATTTTCATCCAGAACCTTGTTTAAATGACTCACAAAGGAACTCAGTTTTTGCTCCAACTTCTCGAGATTGGAAAATTCCATAATTTTTTTCCTTCGTCATACTTTTAGGATTGACGAAGTTCGGCTCCAAGTTCTGACTTCAACTTCTTTAATAAAGCTGACTGCATGTCATTAATTTCTTCTTCTGTGAATGTATGATCCTCCGGAACATATTCAAGCCGCACAGCCACACTCTTCTTGTCAGAAGGGACTTGTTTTCCGGTGTACACATCAAATACGTCCACAGATTGTAAATGTTTTCCACCCCACTTGTGGATGTTTTTAATCAGAGTTCCCACCGGCATCGTTAAATCGACTAAAAGAGCCAGATCACGGCGCACTGTGGGAAATTTTGGAATGGGCACATAGCGTTTTGCCCACACCATTTCAGATTCAATTAAATCTAAATTTAGCTCAAATGCAAATAAATCAATGGGTACATCTAACCGTTCTTTCAATTCCTCCTTAATTTTACCCAGATACCCAAGTTTTTTTCCGTGATAGTTGATCGCCACAGAGGGATTAGAGAATGCCCAATGTGCCGCTTCAACATAAGTTACATTCTTAAGACTCAACTGATCGAGAAAATATTCTACAAAGCCTTTCGCATCAAAAAAATCAACGGGTTGAGGTTTGTGTTTCCAATGTTCAGGGCGCCTGGTTCCCGAAAGAATTCCCCCCAGATAAACCCCTTCTTCCGGACGGCCATCCTCAGGGGTCTTGTGAAAAACCCGTCCCACTTCAAACAGCCTGAAATTGGGCATTTGGCGAAAAATATTTCGCTGGGCAATGCGAGCCAGGCCCGAAATCAGCGTAGGGCGCAAAACCGCCATATCCTCACTGATGGGGTTTGCAAGCTGAACCGGCTCCTCCGGAAATTCCTGAAGAATTTGATCCTTCCTGGGAATCATTGAATTGGTCAGGATCTCTTTAAACCCCTGCCCCACAAACACATCCCGAACCAAATTAATGAATCTTTCCCGTGTATTAACGGAATCATTCAGGAGGATTTCACTTTTCTTTTGTTCTTCGATTTTATCGTACCCGTAAATACGGGCAATCTCTTCGATCAAATCCACCGGCCGTGTCAAATCGGGTCTGAATGTCGGAACCTCAACTTCAAAAGCGGAGTCATTTTCCGAAACACGCAAACCCAACTGGGTAAGAATTTGCTTCGTGACCGTCGGATCAATCTCGGCACCCAACAAACGTTTTATATGATCCTTTGCCAGGTGAATGTGAACAGGCTCAATCTTTCTGGGATAGACATCAACCACACCCTGAAGCACCGCCCCTCCGGCTGTTTCCTGAATGAGCTGGGCGGTTCGGTTGATTACCGTAAGGGTTGCATTCGGATCGACGCCGCGTTCAAAACGCATGGACGATTCCGTGGCGATTCCTAATTTTTTGGCCCCCCGCCGAATCACAATCGGATTAAAATAGGCACATTCCAGCAAAATATCCTTTGTTGTCTCTTTGACTTCTGAATTCAATCCGCCCATAATTCCGGCCAGAGCCACCGGTCGGACTCCATCACAAATTAAAAGAATTTCCGGGTCCAGGGTATGCCCTTTCCCGTCCAAAGTGGCAAAGCGCTCCCCTTTCTCGGCACGGCGAACCTGAATTTCGTGCCGGATAATCAGGCTGTAATCAAATGCATGTAACGGATGCCCAAATTCCATCAGCACGTAATTCGTCACATCCACCACATTGTTAATGGCGCGGATTCCAACGGAATAGAGCCGGTACTGCATCCAGTAGGGAGACGGGGCAATTTCCACATTTTTCACAACTCGTGCCGAATATCTGGGACACCCCATCGGATCCTGGATGTCAACTGAAACCGCCTTTTCCGCTTTTTCGATTGTTTCCTTCACCACCGGTTTGGGTATCTTCAGGGGATTTCCTGAAAGCGCAGAAATCTCCCGGGCAATTCCCAAAACTCCAAAGCAATCCGGTCGGTTAGGCGTAATAAACAGGTCAAAAACCGTGTCTTTTTCAGGCAAATAATCTGCCACCGATTTTCCCACCTCTGTTCCAGTAAATGGAACGGGACGGGAATCATCGTGATCAAAAAGTTCCTTTGCCGTGGCTATTTTCCCGTGTTCGTCCACAGCAATCAGATCGCCAGCGTTTAAGGTGTTCGCACCGGCCTGAACCGACCCGCGCTTTCGGCCATCTGTGACAACTGCAGAATTTTCATCAACCGATTCCACCTTCACAATGGTGTAGGGTTTGTAATGGTGAACCAATGCATCCACCGATTCCACCTCAAGCCCTGCCATCGTTAATTTATAGGCCAGTTCATCGGGAGAATAATCAAAATCAATGTATTCTTTCAGCCAGTTGTAAGAAACTTTCACGGGTTCGTCCTGTTAAAACTGTTCCAAAAATCGGAGATCATTTTCGTAAAAAAGGCGTATGTCATCAATCTGATATTTTAACATGGCCAACCGTTCCACGCCCATTCCAAAGGCGTACCCGGTAAATTCATCGGGGTCGTAGCCAACGGATTTAAAAACCTCCGGGTCCACCATTCCTGCCCCGGAAATTTCCAGCCAGCCGGTTCCCTTGCAGGTTCGACAACCTTTGCCACCGCAAATCATACAGGTAAAGTCATATTCCGCACTGGGTTCTGTAAAGGGAAAGAAGCTGGGACGAAAACGGATTTTGACATCCCTGCCGAACATTTTTCGGGCAAATGCGGCAATCACGCTTTTCAAATCCGCAAAGGAAATCGCATGATCAACAACAAGACCCTCCACCTGATGAAAAAAGGGTGAATGGCTCGCATCGGGCGTGTCTTTCCGAAAGCAGCGTCCCGGAGCAATCATCCGTATGGGCGGTTTTTGCCGTTCCATGACCCGGATTTGCACGGGGGACGTGTGTGTTCGAAGCAAGAACCCTCCAGGCAGGTAGAAGGTATCATGCATATCTCTGGCCGGGTGATCTTTGGGGATGTTCAACGCCTCAAAGTTGTAATAATCGCTTTCCACTTCGGGGCCTTCTTCAATTGCAAACCCCATCTCGGAAAAGATGCGTTTGATGTCATCCAGCACCTGGAGAAGCGGATGTTTTTTCCCCAAAAAATCCCGGTCGCCCGGCAGGGTAATGTCTATTTTTGAAGCCTGAGCTTTTTGAACTTCAATTTCTTTTGCTTTTTGTTTGAGAGATGTCTGGAAGAAACTTTTTATCTCATTGAGCGCCTGCCCCAGACGCGGTTTTTCTTCCGGAGGAAGTTTCCCCAAAAGTGAGAATTTCTGGGACAAGAGCCCTTTTTTGCTCAGGTATTTAATTCGTACGGCTTCAACACATTTGTCGTCCCGGCAGCTGTTTAGTTCAGATGTAAACTTCTCTCGTAATTCCCGCAATTCCTCAACAGCAGAATTTCCATCAGAAGCCATGTTTTGCTATTCCCTATTGCCTGGCCAGTGTGGCCAATTCTTCGAAGCCTTTCGGGTCGTTTACGGCCATATCTGCCAAAACTTTCCGATCCAGATCGACACCCTGTTCCTTTAACGCATGAATAAACTTCGAATAAGACAATCCGTGCAAACGGGCTGCCGCATTGATTCGTGTAATCCACAAACGCCTGAAATCGCGTTTCCGATTTCGCCTGTCGCGATAGGCATAAAGCATCGATCGATCAACGGCTTCTTTGGCATTTTTCAGGGTTTTGCTTTTTCTTCCAAAGTATCCTTTGGCGGCCTTTAATATTTTTTTCCTTCTTCGCCGGGAAGCAGGATTATTGGTTGCTCTTGGCATCTTTTAACCTCCTACGCCAGTATCATTCGCTTAACTCTTCTTTCATCACCGTCAGAAACGTAATCCTGTTTTCGCAAATTTCGTTTCCGTTTCGCAGACTTCTTCGTTAGAATATGACTGGCATGGGAATGTCCGCGCTTCACTTTTCCCGTTGCCGTCGCTCTAAAACGCTTGACAGCGCCTCGTTGTGACTTCATTTTCGGCATGTTACACCCTCATTTTTTTGACAAAAACAAAACGATATGCCGGCCCTCTTCAACCGGTCCCTTGTCTACTTTTGCAATATCAGAAAGAGTTTCGACCACCCGATCCATCACCTTGTACCCAAACTGCTTGTAAATCATTTCACGCCCACGAAACATCACGGTAACCTTCAGCCGATTTCCGGCCTCTAAAAATTCCCGCGCATGTTTCATCTTGTGTTGAAAATCATGTTCTTCAATCTTGGGCCGCAGTCGAACCTCTTTTACAACAATGACATGCTGTTTTTTCTTCTGATCTTTTTCTCGCTTACTCAGCTCGTAACGGTATTTTCCATAATTTAAGATTTTACAAACCGGTGGCTTTGCATTTGGCGCCACTTCTACCAGGTCGAGACCGCGTTCACTGGCAAGGCTTAATGCCTTTTCAATAGGAAGAATTCCTAATTGCTCGCCATTTTCATCGATTATGCGGACCTGGGGTACCGTAATTTCTTCGTTAATTCGAAGACCTTTTTCTTTAATTAGTTAACCTCCTTAAATTAATTATATTTTTTCAGGCGAATTTCTTCGGTAATTCTTTCAATGAATTCCGATAACTCAACTTGACCCTGATCCCCCATATGTCGTTTTCGAAAAGTAATTTTATTTTCCTGAGCCTCTCTGTCACCCAAAATGATCATGTAGGGTATTTTTTGCATTTCGGCCTCACGAATTTTGTACCCTACCTTTTCATTCCGATCATCCAGAACAGTTCGAATTCCGGCTTTTTTCAACTCGGTCTGAATGCTCAGGGCATAGTCCCGGCTCCGATCGGTAATGGGCATAAGGACCACCTGAACCGGTGCCAGCCACGTGGGAAAATCCCCGCCGTAGTGTTCAATTAAGACGCCGAAAAAGCGCTCCAGCGAGCCCAGAAGTGCCCGGTGAATCATGATAGTCCGGTGCTGCTGTCCATCCTCGCCAATGTAATTCACGTCGAACCGCTCCGGCAGGTTGAAATCGACCTGAACCGTCGTGCACTGCCACTCTCGGTTTAGTACGTCCTTAATTTTGATGTCGATTTTCGGCCCGTAAAACACCCCTTCACCGGGATCAATCTTGTACGCAATCCCCTTTTTCTCCAGTGCGTCCTTTAATGCATCGGTTGAGATGTCCCAATTTTCCTGCGTTCCTACAAATTTTTCCGGCTGCGTGCTCAAGTACACGTTAAAATGTTCAAAACCGAAGGTCCTCAGAAAAAACAGAGTGAAATCCAGTACGTCCATGACTTCACTTTCAATCTGGTCGGGCCGGCAGAAAATGTGGGCATCATCTTGTGTAAAGCCGCGCACACGCATCAGTCCGTGCAGCACGCCCGAGCGCTCGTACCGGTACACGGTTCCCAGTTCCGCCCAGCGAAGGGGCAAATCCCGGTAGCTCCGTAACTGGGATTTGTAGATCTGAATGTGGAACGGGCAATTCATCGGCTTGAGCTGGTACTCTACCTCATCTATTTCCATTGGGGCAAACATGCTCTCCCGATAGAAATCCAGATGCCCGCTGGTCCGCCACATATCCAGACGCGCAATGTGCGGAGTGTACAACAATTCATACCCGGCTTTGTAGTGTTCTTCCCGCCAAAATGTTTCAATGGCGTTCCGAATAAACGCCCCCTTGGGATGCCAGAGAATGAGTCCCTGCCCCACGTTTTCATTGATCGAAAAGAGATCGAGTTCTCTGCCTATTTTCCGATGGTCGCGTCGTTTGGCTTCTTCCAGCCGGTGGAGATACTCTTCCAATTGACTCTGCTTCGGAAACGCCGTGCCGTAAATGCGCTGGAGCATTTTGTTGTGCTCATCGCCGCGCCAGTACGCCCCGGCCACATTTAAGAGTTTCGGATATTTAATGTAGCGGGTGTTGGGCAGATGCGGCCCGCGGCACAAATCGACAAACTCACCCTGCCGATACACGGAAACGGAATCGTCTTCAATTTCCGACAAAATTTCGATCTTGTACTCTTCCCCCATTGAGCGGAACAAATTTATCGCCTCATCCAGCGGAAGTTCCTCACGCTGAATGTCAAGGGCTTCTTTGACGAGTTCCTTCATTCGTTTTTCAATGGCTTCCAGGTCTTCAGCCGTAAACGGGTGATCCACATCAATGTCGTAATAAAAGCCATTTTCAATGGGAGGCCCGATAGCCAATTTTGCGCTTGGGAAAAGCTCCTTGACCGCCTGAGCCATCAAATGAGCCGAACTATGCCAGAAAACGTCCCGCCCTTCCGGATCGTCAAACGTCAAAATCTCCAGTTTCCCGCTCCGGTGCAAAGGCCGGTTTAAATCCAGAATTTGCCCGTCCAATCGCACGGCAACCGCCTTTTTAAGGAATTTGGGCGCAAATTGTTTGAGGACGTCCTGAGCCGTCTTTCCCTCGGGAATGGTAACATCCCTGCCATCGGGCAATGTAATTGTGAGCTCCAAAATCCGGGTCTCCCTTATTAAATAAATCCCGCTTACCGCGGGATTCTAAAAAGAACGCTCATTTTCAGTAACAAAAGAAATAATAAAGCGTTATTATTATAATTAATTTTCGGTCAAAAGTCAAGAAAAAATATTGCGAAAAGCGACATTTAGAAAAAGAGGAAGCACAAATTTGTAAGTTAACTGTGCAACGGTTTTAATCCTCCGCGGGATCAAATTCATAAAAGGTTGCGGAACGTTTTTTCACTTCAATTTTAGAATCGAAGCCTGCATAATCACCATTTCTCCGTAGTAATCTTTGAGGTGATCCAGAGTGGAAAAGAGTTGCCGGCGCTTTTCTCCTTTTTCGGCCTGAAAAAGTGAAAGAGGCTGGCAAAATGCTTCATTTTGATGACGCAGTTGCGAAACGGAAATCCCCAGGAGGCGGATTTTTCGCCCCTTCGGGACTTTTTCCTCCAGGAGCTTGCAGGCAGAAAGAAAAATGACGTCGTCCATATTTGTGGGGGTAAATAGAGTCATTTGGTGTGTGTGGGTTTCGAAATTTTCGTACCGATATTTCAGTGTGACGCGTTTTCCAACGAATCCACGCTTTCGCATGCGGCGGCCCACTTTCTGGGCCAGAAGAAGAAGCTCTGCGGTCAATTCATCGACATTATCTGTATCCCGGCCAAAGGTGTGTTCCTGTCCAATCGATTTTTCGTCCGGAAATTCTGATGGGAAGAGAACCGGCGGGTCTGCCTCTCCCCTTGCCAGGCGCACCAGTGCCGGGCCGTTCTTCCCAAAGATTTTCTTCAAGGTTTTTTCGGAAGCCGCAGCTAATTGTCCGATGGTCAAAATCCCCAGCTTTTCCAGGGCGGTTTGCGTCTGTTTCCCCACGCCCCACATGGCTGATACCGGAAGCGGGTAGATTTTTGTGGCAATTTCTTCAGGACGAATCAGGGTGAACCCGTCCGGCTTGTTTAAATCGGAGGCCATTTTGGCCATGATTTTGTTGGGAGCGATACCGATGGTGGCCGTTACTCCCAGTTCTTGCCGGATGGTGGCTTTCAGTGTTCGCGCCAAATTTTCCTCCGATCCGTAGATCCAGACACTGCCGGTAATATCCACAAAGGCCTCGTCTACCGAAACCGGTTCTACCTGTGGTGAAAATCGAAGAAGAATTTTTATAAGCTGCCGGGAGGCGCTGGCGTATTTGCTGCCGTTCCCCTCAACAAAAATTCCCTGGGGGCATCTCCGCAAAGCCTCCTGAATGGGCATGGCGGAGTGTACCCCGTAAACCCGCGCCTCGTACGAGCAGGTAGAAACCACCCCTCGGCTTTCTAACGTCCCTCCAACAATCACCGGCCGTCCCCGCAAAAGCGGGTTATCCCGCTGCTCAAGGGACGCAAAAAAGGCGTCCATATCAACGTGCAGAATGACTTTCATTTTTTTCATTTTGGATTTTCTTTACGCCACACATTCAGGAAATGTTTACCCGTCCATGCACACGCGGGTCAGTTCCCAGGACATCCGATCTGCATTGTAACAGAGTTCAAAGCAATCGGGACTCCCGGCACTCACAGAATAGTGGAAAAATTTATTTCTTCCTTCGTCACTGACCCATCTCCCGTGCACCCGGTCAATTTTGTACACCCGGTTGTTCCACCGGAATTTCAGGGGCTGCATGGAGCCGTTGCGGAAAAGGGTAATCACTTCCACGGGCTCGCGAATGTCTTCAAAAACCATCTGCACCTCCTGAAAACAAGTTTGAGACTAAGATTAAGGCTGAGATTAAGAAGGAAAGCTCCATTTCGAATGAACCTCCTCAATCTTAATCTCAATCTTAATCTCAACCTATTTTTACATTTTCCGGATCAGGCCCGTTACTTTGCCTGCAATGCGGAATTCCTCCCCGTCCGGCCGCACCACAATGGGCTGGTAGGCCTCGTTAGCCGGCTGCAGGCGCACGTGGTCACCCTCCGGAAAATAGTACTTCACCGTGGCTTCGTCGCCAATAATCGCCACCACAATGTCACCGCGCTGGGCCGTGGCCTGCTGGCGGGCAATCACCACGTCCCCGTCGAAAATGCCGGCGTCTTTCATGCTGTCCCCTTGCACGCGCAGGGCAAAGTAGCCTTCGCCGCCGAAGAAATTTTCGTCCACGGCAATGACATCTTCAATATTTTCCTCGGCCAAAATCGGGGCACCGGCAGCCACGCGTCCCACCAGCGGAACAGATTTCAACCGTCCTGCCGTGCCCTTCTGGCCGGGCGATTTTAACCGCAGGCCTCTGGAAATAGACGGTTCGCGCTCCAGATAGCCTTTGCGGCGAAGCGCTTCCAGTGTGGCGTGCACCCCGTTGGTGGAGCGAATTTGGAACCGCTCCCCGATTTCCCGGTACGTGGGCGGAATGCCCTTCTCCTCGATCTGCTCGCGAATGAAATCCAGGATTTCCTGCTGGCGTGCGGTGAGACCTTTTTTCACCATATTTAAGCCTCCCTTTTTTGAATCAGGGGTCGTTTATGTGTTCACCTAAAAGATACTGAACAATTGTTCAGATGTCAAGAAGAAATCTATCTTTAGTTAATTTTTTTGGAAAGAAACATCACTTTTCGACCGTGGAAACAAACCAAATCAAGCTACAGTATTCAAAAGGAAATTGTCTTTTTTCTGAGCGGATATGGAAATCCCAGCATTTAGAAAATTGTCAAGCCATCTTCTACACAAAGTAGTAAACAATGCCAAAAACAGCTTGCAATTTTTGAAAATTTGACTTATCTTTTAGACAAATAGTTGGAGATTTTGATAAATGCCTAAGACAAATTTACTTCCCCGACAGATTCTTCCCGCCATTCAAGCCGAACTCCAATCGCCTTATGTGGTGATCATTTTTGGCTCCCGGCGAGTGGGAAAAACCTCTCTTTTGAGACTTTTGCAAAACCACTTGCTGGCCAATGGTCATCCCGCCGGAAACATCCTTTATTTCGATCTGGAAAATCCCATTTTTCGGGAAGATTTTACTCATCCCAATTACGATGCTATTGCTCAATTTTTACTCTCAAAAGCCACATTCCCTGCAAAAAGGCTGATTGTCTTTTTGGATGAAGTGCAATACCTTGAAAATGCTTCCAGTCTTTTGAAGTACCTTTTCGATCACTATTCTAATCGAATAAAATTTGTGGTCTCCGGTTCGTCCTTACTTCGCCTCAAATCTCTTTTCAGCGATTCAATGGTCGGACGCAAGCGTGTTTTTCGACTGCACCCTTTAAGTTTTCGGGAGTTTCTCACATTCAAACAAAAGGAAGAATCCCTCCGCCAGGTACCCTCTGTCTTTTCTCTTGAGGCACCCGAAAAATTGGTTGATTTTCTCCCTCTTCCCTCTTTAAAGGCGTTTCTTTTATCAGAACTCTTTGACTTTCTGATTTTTGGGGGGTTTCCGGAGCCAACTCTTGCCACACAAACGGATAACCGAAAAGCGGCTCTGTTTGAATTGTACACCTCGTATGTTCAAAAAGATATTTCCTTTCTATTTGGTGTGGAAAGCGTAGACAAATTCAACAAGTTGGCCAAGCTTTTCGCCGCACAAATCGGGAATTTGGTGAATTTTTCTGAGATTTCCAACACATTGGGCATTTCGCGCAGTACGGTTGACAAATATACCTTCTTACAAAAAAGTACATTTTTTGTGGAACTCATTTCTCCATTCTACTCCAATGTTCGCAAAGAACTCACCAAAATGCCGAAAATCTATTTAGAAGACGTGGGCATGCGAAATGCTTTGCTGAATCTATTTCGATCTGATTTGACCGATCAGGGAAATTTGGCGGAAAATTTTGTTTTCAATCAGCTTCAAAAACTGCTGCCTCAGAGGGAAATCCACTTTTGGCGAACGAAATCCGGGCAAGAAGTGGATTTTGTTATTCTGTGGGAAAACGAACCGATTCCTATTGAAGTCAAATTTACCGATATGAAAAAGCCTGTTATTCCAGGTGGACTGCGAAATTTTGTAAAGATTTACTCACCGCGTCAGGCATTTATTCTGACTAAAAACACCGCTTTTAAACAAAAATTAAATAAAACCTGGCTCTTTTGGCTCCCGCTGTATTTATTTGATGATTGGAGGTAACCGCGTCGTAACACGAGTAGTAAAACTTCTGCACATTCCGAAATCGACGAGAAAATATTTTTTCTTGACTCTTTTGGCCATTAGATTCACTTTATCCGCACAACACGTTGCCCCCGTTCACGTTTAAAATTTCCCCTGTCACGTAGCTGGCGTATTCGGAAACCAAAAAAAGCACGGCTCCGGCAATCTCCTCCGGTCGGCCCGGTCGTTTCAGGGGAATGGTGCGCAAAATGTCCTCTT
>JAADHR010000112.1 GCA_013151735.1 Calditrichota bacterium
TTTCCTTGTACTCCTGCCCGGGTTCGCGCAAATGAACGTGCATATCGATCAGTCCCGGCAGAATCCAGGCACCTTCAACATCCACCGCTGCACCGGAAGCCGGCAGGTTTTGTCCAACCGCCTCGATTTTGCCGTTTTTGATCAGCAGATCACCTGGAACAAATTCACCGGTTGAATCCTCGTAAATCTGACCGTTTTTGAACACAATATCCGGAATAAAATGGATCATCAATTGCCTCATTTTTTATATTTGAATGTTCAAGTCTTAAGTTTTTTCACTTCAGCATTGGTTATTTCCCCAATATTACAATCCTTTGCTATCCACACCGCTCAGAAGATAGAGCACCGCCATGCGGACAGCCACGCCATTGGTTACCTGATGCAAAATAACGGAGTTTCCGCTGTCGGCCACATCACTGTCGATTTCCACCCCGCGGTTCATGGGACCCGGATGCATGATGATAAAATTCTTCCCCATTTTTTTAAGGCGTTCCGTCGTAATACCAAATTGCTCCCGGTACTCCCGAATGGACGGGAACAGTCCTCTTCCCTGCCGTTCCAACTGGATTCGCAACACATTCACTACATCTGCCTGGGAAAGGGCATTATCCAGGTTGTAAAACACCTCCACCCCCAATTTTTCTACCTCTACCGGTAAAAGTGTGGGCGGACCACAGACGGATACCTTGGCTCCCATCGTCAAAAGTCCGTAGATATTGGAGCGTGCCACCCGGCTATGGGCAATATCCCCGACAATGAGCACCCGCAGTCCTTCCAGTCCGCCCACTTCTTGGCGGAGCGTCATCATATCAAGTAGGGCCTGCGTGGGGTGCTCATGGGCTCCGTCACCTGCATTGACAATAGCGGATTTCAGCTTCTGGCTGAGAAAAAGCGGTGCACCGGGTGCCGAATGGCGGATGACAACCATATCGATTTTCATGGCTTCGATGTTCTGCGCCGTGTCTTTCAGCGTTTCTCCCTTAAGAACGCTGGAAGTGGAGGCCGAGAAATTCACAATATCTGCCGACAGTCGTTTTTCGGCCAATTCAAACGAAATTCGGGTGCGTGTGGAGGGTTCGAAGAACAAATTCACAATCGTCATTCCACGAAGTGTGGGAACCTTCGGAATGGGCCGTTCCATCACACTTTTAAAGGATTCCGCCGTGTCCAGCAGCAGCGTAATTTCTTCCTTTGAAACACCCTCTAATCCCAACAAGTGACGGCTTTTTAACCGCATGTTTTCTTTCCTATTTTGGTAAAATACTATTAATTCTCAATAAGCTTTCCCATAAGTCGACCATCTTTTATCTTTTGAGCGAAGGCAGCATCTTTTTTAATAAATCTATTCCAATAGTGTTGCTTTGCATTCCATCTTTATAGCGCAAACTAATTCACGTTTCCTACACCCCACTAAATCCTCACTTGAGAAGAATTTAGCGGGATGTCCCTTTTGCACAAATCTCCTGCTCATCGCAAGGGCACAAGGACGCAAAGAAAAATTCTAAATAACAAATTCCAACAGCCAAATAAATTCCAATTTCCAATTCTCAACAACCAACTTCTCTGCGGCCTTAGCGCCTGCTTTGCGAGCATCGCGGTTAAAAGAATTCACTATTATAACGCAATGATACAGAGAAAATATTTCAAATCTCAAAATCCCCCCAAAAACACCGTAGGTGTTTCACATTTGTAGAAAATGCCACATACCCAATTTCCACACAACCCTGAACAGGGTTGAACAGGTTGCAACTATTTTCCATTTTGTTGAACCCGCCACGGGCGGGTTCTAATTCTTTTTATTCAATCCAATGTTACAAATGTTAAACAGCTTCGCTGTTTTCGTTTGGGCGATTCGTGAATCGCCCCTACAATCATTCGCGCATTCGCGGCTTAAAAGATTCATCGCAAGGGCACAAGGACGCAGAGAAAAAAACCCGGCGCTGAGTGTTCCCCACAGATAGAAAACATCGAGTCAACTGAGAACAATGTGAATTTCCAATATCCAACAAGGAACATCCAAGTTCAAAGTTCTTTTTACTTCATCATTGGATATTGGATATTGATTATTGGATATTCAATACAATAAAACTGAATATCCAACAAGGAATGTCCAAGTTCCAAGTTTCCTTTACTTCATCATTATTCAAGACCTCAGCAGCCAGATGCCATCTTCTCCATCCACTTCCTGCACCCGCACCCGTACTTCTTCGCCAATGGAGGTCGGGATATTTTTTCCCACAAAATCCGCTTTGATAGGAAGCTCCCGATGCCCCCGATCAACTAAAACAGCCAACTGAATCCGCGCCGGCCGGCCGTAGTCCATTAGCGCATTCAGCGCGGAGCGCACGGTACGGCCGGTGTACAATACGTCATCTACGAGCACAATATTTTTGTCATCGATTGAAAAGGGAATGTCCGTCACACGCACTTCCGGCTGCTTATATTTAAAATCATCCCGATAAAGACTGACATCCAGAATCCCAACGGGGACATCCCTTCCTTCAATCTCCCGGATTTTTTCCCCCAGACGTTTTGCCAGGGGAACGCCCCGCGTGCGGATTCCGACCAGGACTAAATTTTCTACTCCCCGATTCTTTTCCAATATTTCGTGTGCCAGGCGTGTCAGGCTGCGATCCAGTCCTTTTTCATCGGCCAATTGCACCTTTACCGTTTTTTCCATGGCTGCCTCGCGATTTTTGGGCATAAAAAAACCTCCAGTTCACCTCGGGAATCTGGAGGATAAAAAAATCCTCGAACGATCCCTTGAAATCTCGCTGGATTTACTTAAAGGGTCATTTCGAGGAATAATATGGAAAATTTTTAACTCAGAAGCAAGTCTTATTTTAAAAATTGACTATTTTTACGGTGAACCGATTTGACTGAGTCCTGCCATAACAGACAATTCCGAAAGGCTGGAATTCTGCATCTCAAAACTAATCCGATAATTGTAGGGCAGTTTAAATTCCAGCCCCAGGGACAGCACCATTTGTACGGGAGACTCTTGAATAGATGATTCTTCCCGCACAAGCACAGCCGATTCCGATGAAAGGATCCAATCCTTTCGATTCGTCTTATAATGGTGGTACCGTCCAAAAACACCCACAAATGCGTTTACATGCGAAAAGGAAATAACGGAAGAAAATCCTGATTGAGGAGTAAAGCCCTCCAAACTGACAAAGCTGCGCCGGATTCTTCCCACAGGTTTGCCGGACAGAGGCGTGTCGAATGAGGTCTGGGGGTTAAAATACAAACCGCTCGCAAATGCATGCAAGGAAAACAACCCGGATTTGGATCGAAAAAAACGCAGTCGAAACCCGGCCCCAGCCACATAATCAAACGGAAATTGGACATTTTCCAAACCGAGCTTATTCTCAGACAACAGAAAATCCCGTTCTCCGCCCAAAAGGAAAATATCCAGGCCGTTGTCCACGCCAAACGTAAGACGCGCCAAACCTCCCTTTGATGTCAGGGAAACCGGCTCCCACTCGGACGCAGAGTATGTGCCCTCCACACCCAGTGCAAAGGTGCCTCTGCCCGAAAACTCGACGGAGTTACCCAAAAATTGTCCAAAAGATGTCTGGGAAAAAAGCACACTCAAAATCCCAAGCCACACCAAAATTACTACAGAGCGTTTCATTGAGCCTCGCTAATTTAGATTCAATTGAATGGGAACCGTGGATTTCATGACATTGCCATTTTGGCTTTCCACCTTAATGGTAACCGGCGTTGCCGTCGGTTTGGCATCCGGATTACCCGGGTCCAGATTGTTTGTTAATTTCAATTGGTAGGAAGTAACCCCGGGATCCGATGTGACCCAGGACGTCCAGGAGAGCGCACCGGCAGACGCCTCTGCCGTAAGGGTTGATCCGCTTACAATGGGGTTCCCGTTTTCATCGTAAATTTCAATATTGATGGTGGCACTTTGCCCGGGCGAAAGGGATGTATCCGAAACACTGAGACTAAAGTGCGCAATGGCCCCGGAAAAGACCACACTCGTTACCGACCACACCCGTGCCTTTTGCCCGCTACTGCTGACACCTTCCGTTACCGCCAGAATTCGGGCGATTCCATCATTTTCGCCCATCGATCCAACGGAATTCATCACCTGACTTCCCTCAAAGTCAGGAATGGGACCCGGAAGAATGCCATCCGGTTTTGTAAATTCTGCTTGGCCCAGATTGGGATCGAAAAAGGTCTGGTAAAAGCGGGTCACTGTCGGGTAAGGCTGGCCGGTATGAAGCGTAACGGTGGCCACCCCCTCTGCATTCGTGTAGCCCGTGTAGGTTGAAATGACCCCGCCGGTCGTGGTAAAATAAACGGCCGTTCCCGCCGGTACGGGATTGTTGTACTTGTCACCCACAACCGCCACAACCTGCACCAGATTGTTCACCACATGCCAGCCGTACACATTGACCGGTTCCACCCCAACCGACAGGTGGCTTGTTTCCGGATCGTTGACATCTTCAATAAACGGAGGGCCGGCGTAAATAATCAGCTCCGTGGAAATCGACCGCACGGGGGGAGAAATGGGATGTCCGGCAGCGTCGGTAATCTCCGCCCGAATACGGGCGGCCCCTGATCGAATCCCGCTCAAAAACGAAACCTCTGCCGCCCCGTTTACCGTGGGGATTGGATCCGTTGAGCTCAGATGTTCACCACCCCCAGGCCCCGATTCAATCGAAAAGCTGACGTAGGTGCCATCCATGGCAGGGTTGTTCTTGCTATCCTTTACGATGGCCCGGATGCTGGTGGTCTGATTGCGCCCCGAATCTTTAATCCCCACGGACGTCGGGTCGAATGTTAAAATGATGCTCGTGGGCGGTCCCGGCCGCAGTTGAACAGTTGTTTCTCCGCCCACAGCCCCCACATTTGCTTTAATAATCGCCACACCCGTTTCGCTGCTGGTAAAACGCGCCTCAGCCACGCCGTTTTGGGTCAGGCCCTTTTGCGTAATATCTCCCAGAGAAGCGGAAAAATAGACCGTTGTTCCGTCCGGCGCAGGATTTCCGGCCTTGTCGTAAACATAGGCGCGCACGGTTGTGGCGGTTACACCATCGGCCGGAATAGAGGAAGAATCGGCACGCACATCCACCGTTGAAACCGATCCCACCACATACCGCACCTGGATGGTGTCTTTGATCGCTCCCGCGCGTACTTCCACCAAAACCGTATCCGGATGCGTGCCGCTGGTTAACAGGCTGTTAACCGTTCCGTTTTTTGTGGATTTTCGTTTTTCAATGCTTCCACTGCCCTTTACAATTTGAAATTCCACGGGGGTGCCGTCCGGCACCGGGTTGTTGTTGATGTCAGAGATCGTGGCTTTAATGGTGCTCTGGCTCTGGTTATCCGCCACAATCACAGAGGGATCCGCTGAAAGCGTCATAAAAGCCGGGGTGGATTCTACAAATGTGACCCGAACCGTGTCCACAAAAAGATTCCCGTAACGCGCGGTTACCGTTGCTTCCCCGGTTTTATTTGAACTGGTTAATTCCACCGTACACACCCCGGAAATATCCGTTTGTTCTGAATTTGGAATGGTTCCCAAATCCGTTCCGAAAAAAACGCGCACATTGGGAATCGCGATTTGCGTACGGCTTTCTTTAATATGAACACGAATCTGGGACGTACTACTCCCGTCTGCAACAATTATTTTTGGGGTTGCTTCCACGGAAAAAAGAACGCCTTTCAAGTGAACGGTAACTTTGGCCGCATTTTCCCCGGAATTTATTTGAACCTGCGCCGTTGAATCTGACGGACTGGCATACCCAAGTAAAACCGCTTTTGCGCGGCCGCTGGAATCGGTTTCCGATTGAACGGACTTAAACTGCCCGGCTGTCGTTGAAAAGGAAACCGCCTGATTTATGGCCGGATGACCCTCCGCATCGTACACATAAACCACAATTTGGGTTGAATCCACCCCATCAGAGAAAATGGTTTCTCTGGAAGCCTTCACGTAAATGCTTTTCGAAAGGGAGTCAACAATTTTAATTTGAACGCTTTGGGATTCATTGTTAGCGAATTTCACCGAAATCGTGGCTGTTCCGCTCTGATTTCCACTGGTAAATTCCGCCTGTGCAACCCCGTTTGAATCGGTTGAATCGACGGCTGTAATCGAACCCAGATCGGTTGAAAAAAGAACGGGAAGTCCCGCAACGCCTTGATTGTTCTTATCTTGAATCGTAACGCGTACCTCTGCCTGCCCCCCGCCAGAAACCACAACCGGCGGATCAATCGCAACATTTGCCAGATGAAGTTCCGTCTCAGACGCGGAAGTCAGCGTACTGGGCGTAGGTAATTTTTTGGAGCAGGTAACCAGCAGACTAAACGCAATGCCCAGACCTGCGATCAGATAAATAAAATGGCCGTTCCTTTTGTGATTCATAACCAGCCCTGTTTTTTATGAAAAATATGGTTCTTCGCGCGCGTGCGTTCTGTGCTCAACGAGCCTTGCCCGCTAATTTCACGAATTTTCACCAGGCCGTCCCGGATCAATCAAAACCCCTTATTTAAGATAGGTCATTTCACGGACAAACAGCCGATGATCCACTTTGACCCTAAGAAAATAGCGCCCGGAAACAACCGGATTCCCTGCTGAATCGCTGCCTTTCCAACGGATGTGTTGGGTTCCTGCCGGCAGCCACTGATTTGGAATCAGTGTGGAAACCTCCCGGCCCAGCGCATTGAATACTGTAACGCTGACTCTCGATCGTCGGGGTAAAAACAGTACAAACGAGGTTTCCCCATTAAAAGGATTCGGATAATTTGATGAAATTCTTAAGCTGTTTTTTTGATTTGTTTTCACCAAAAGAACTTTGCTCCACGTGGCCGATCCGTCAAAATCAATTTGTTTGAGCCGATACTGAACATCCCCGGACAGATAGTCCCGTTCGGGATCGACAAACCGGTAGAGTCTTCCGGAGGACGAGTTCCCCTTTCCGGGCACAAATCCGATCTTCCGGGGAGCTGTCCAATGATCCCGGGTATCCCGGTAAATCTCAAAACCGTAGTTTTTGCTTTCTGAGGCCGTTTCCCAGACAAGGGCCTGTCCATCATAATAAAAGGCCTCGAGCTCCACAGGCATCGTGGTTGACCACTCAACGGCGCCAATGTCCGGTGCGGCACCAACGGCCTTAATACCTCCCGGATTTCCGGGATCCCCCGTATCAATGATGTGTGAATCCTCGAGAGGAGCGAAATTCAGAGCATCCGGATTAATGAGCCCCGGATCGGTAATCCGATTGTGGTAGGCATCCAGGCTGTCGCCCAAAGAATCCTTTACGATCATTTTGCCCACGCTGTCGGGCGGGTTGTAAAAGTTACCCAGGCTGTTATCCCAGAGGCAATTGTAGCGAATCCTGGGACTGCCGTCGTCAATGGCAATTCCCAGTTCATTTTGCAACACAATATTATTCACAATCTTCGGGGACGCTCCCGTGGCCACTGTGACCCCATAAAGATTGTCGACAATGGTATTGTTGCAAATCAGGGGATGGGCTGAGAGGTTACAATCCACGCCGGCCTTCGTATTCCGGGCCACGATGTTGCCCACAAATGTTCCTCCGGATACATTTCCGAATACAACAGCGGCCGTTTCTGCCCCACTTTCACTATTGTGAAAGATTTTATTCGCACGAATTTGGGGCTGTGAGTAAAGAACCCGGAGCGCCGCACTTGAATTCCATAAAAAATGATTCTGCAAAATCTGCGGACTGGAGTTATTCTTGATGTCCATTCCGTTTACATTTTTCCGGAAAAGACAGTGCACGACCAGTCCGTTCGATCCGTCAAAAACAAGTCCGGTTTTCGCGTAAGAAATCCTGAGATAGGCAAACTTTGAACCCGCCTGAGCATGATCCAGGTAGATTCCCCCCCAGGCACCGGCAAGAGGCTCAGAATTTGCCGATTCGAAAAAAATGGAGTCCTCTTCTGTTCCCTCCGCAAATAATTTTCCGTAAACATTTAATCTGAAATCTCCGGCAAATTGCAGGACCACCCCCGGCTCAATCCTCAGTGTATCCGACGCCAGAACAAACACGTCATCCACAATCCGGTAAGGGCTGCCGGAAACCGAAAGGCTTCCTGAGAGATTTCCGGAAAGATCGGCAGCCTGTGAAACACCCATCCATGCAAAACACGCCATGGCAACAGCAACCCATTTCTTAAACGTCATTCATCCTCCAATTCCACTTTTTGGGATTACATTTTCACGGCTAAAATGAACATGACCAGACTGAGCACCCCCAGAAAAATACCCACAAATTTTCGATGAATCACGGCGTCATGATCCGTAAAGATCAGACGATTTCCCCATTCGCTGATGGTAATAATCCAATGAGGAGCAAAAAGAAACAAGATTGAAAAAATAATGAAAAAAACTCCAAAAAACCAAAATACAAATTGCCCCACTTTCTCACCTCATCTTTTTTAATGTGTAAATTACAAAACAATTTCTTTCCATGACGTCACTTCATAGGCTCCCGTCGTTGGATAATAGGGGGGAACCAAACTTTCAAACCGCGTGTCGTAATGATAATCTTTCAGGTAACCCGTCTGACTGCTTGAACCGCCCCCGCCGCCGCCCATTCCACCCCCGCCCATTCCACCACGCCCACCGCCACCACTTCCGCCAAACGTGCCCACCGGCCCCCTGACCTTCTGGCTCAGTGATCCCCAGACCGTTAATGTACCTCGAAAATAGCCAGAATCATAGTCTTCAACGGTAAAAGAATTCCCCAGAGCCAGAATAGCGGCGTCGATTACGACATTGTCCCGATTGGCGGCGGTATTGGCCACAATAATATTCTTCGACGAAATAAGCCCCAGTACATCGTCACAACCGGGATTGGGCTCGCCCTGAGCATTGGCATCGGCGTAGAGAAGGTCATCGGTAATATTAATATCATCGGTGGCCACCACCGTTACCTGACCATTCACGGTTCCTTTTAGCTGAACATCCCCCTGGACAAAAATAGCTCCGTTTAAATCACTGAGATTTGCCGTGGCGTTGTGAATATCGTAGATTTTGTTACCCCCACTCCAATGCCAGACATTGTAGGTAATCGTCCCATCCGCATTAAACTGGATGCTGGAATGTTTGGAGAACCTCGCATCGATAATCAGCGGCGGCGGATCATTATTTACCGCCCAATAATTGTCGTTTACATCCTGAAACGTGGGAAACGTAACTTGCGGGACCCCCAATTGGTAGCCCTTTTTAAATGTTGGGTCATAAGGAGAGCCTTCATAAAAACTGCTGTAGGAGCTGGTCACTTTCCCCAGGAATATGGGGGAACCCTGAATCGAAATTTGGTCGTTGCTGTGAAGCGGCCCCTCAATCACATCGCCTGTGGTAAACCAGATTCGTCCAGAACCCTCACTTCCGGTTAAGTAGATATATTTGCCAAACGTGGTCATCTGCACGCGTATCTGAATCTGTCGTGAAATGGCGCCGTCATTTCCGGTGGAAAGGATATCATATTGTTTGATGTAGGTATTCGCATTATCATCAACCGGATCAATCACCACCGAATACGTCCCGGCATCACCGTCTATGGAAACATTATTGTATAGCGTAAAGGGTGAAATTCCACCGGGCGGAGGATCTTGATAGCGAAGCCACAGGAGCGCCCGTTCAATTCCGGCTTCGGAAAGCCAGAATGCCCGCGCAGATTCCAGGTGGTGGGCCGTCACACGATTGTCGGTCACGACCAGCGAAAGGGTTACGACGCTGATGGTCGTCATAAAAATGGTCACAAAAATCACGGCAATGAGTGAAATACCCCTCTCAGATGAAACTATTTTCGCTATTTTTTGTGGTATCGGTTTACTCATTTTTCGCCATTTTCAATAATTTCTGGGGTGAACCAATAAATGAAACGGAACACTCTGCGCTCCCATCTGGATGGTGTAACTGGCTTCGATATTCCACACGTAGGTCAGGGAATCAGCGGACACCGGCGTTTGCAGATACGTTCCGTCGGCCTTTAAATAATAAAAATGAAAACTGGTCACGTTTTCCGCAATGGTAAATCCGTTTTTAAACAGCCGGTTGTTGGAATAGAGATAGGTATTCACTTGATTAGAATAATTAACAAACTGAAGTTTATCATCCTGAGCAATATACAGTCCGCTCGGATCCCGCACCTGGCGAAATTCGCTGTTCATTAAATGCAGAGCCAATCGTGCCTCGTGAAGAGCCCGCTTGCGCTCATCCACAAAATGATACGCATCCACGCCGAAAACCAAAAATCGAGCCACAACACCGGCAATGATGGAGGTCATCACAATGACAACAATCAATTCGATCATCGTGAAGCCCTTCTCCCCGGGCGTCTTTTTTTTAGAAAAAAACTGCATGTGTTTTTTCCGCTGTTTCTTAATAGTTTGCCAAAATCGTGGCCAGTGTCACATCCGGAATATCCGGATGTGTAATGGTGACGGAAACCGTTTTGTAGTCGGTGTGATCCGTAATGGATACCGTCCGTGTAAAATTGGCATATCCGTCGGGGGCAACCTCCTGCGGGTAATTATCAGAAACAATATAAACATACCCTCTGCCGTCCTTATCCGAACGGATTTCCTCCAGTTTTTCTTCAGCTAACTGCACGGCAATCGTCAGAGATTCGGAATCCGTTGATTTTGTAATGCTGACATTAAAACTGTTTAACAGAGCCGTTAATGCAATAGACACAAAAATAATCACCATGACCAGTTCGATGAGGGTCAAACCGGCCTCATCTGCCAGCGTTTTTTTAACGGGATATTTTCCTGAAGTCCACGGGGTGTTCCTTCCGGAATCCCGAAAAACGCGCCGTGTGCGTTCACCCGGTTGGTTTAATCCATTTAATTGTTTTGATTGTAATTTAGGCATTTTCTTTTTTCAAAAAGAGAGTTCCCTTCAGACAAATTCGCAGACGGCTATTGAATGTATAATTTCCCCGTGTAAGGCGTGATATAAATCTGTTTTTGATGGTTTAACTCCACAATGAGCGTGGCCGAAAAAATCAGGGCAGCATTTGAAAAAGGTTCGCCAATGGTGTCGAATTTCAGAATCCCCCCGGTAAGTTCGGTGTCCGTAATTTCCACATTCCTAAAGGCCCCGGATCCCAGGGAGACCACAAAATTCCCGCTGCCCATAATATTGGGGACAGGCGAATCATCTGCCCAGAGCAGGCTGTAGCGATTGTTGGCAATCTCGAATTTCACCTGCACCCGATTCCCGGTGGTCATGGAAAGGTCTTGAGCGTACTGAACATCCGAAATGATTTTCCGGGCGGCGGCGTTGAGTTGAAAATCACTGGAACTCGTACTCAATGTTACAATTGCAACCGCCGCCAGTATTCCCAGTATCGTTATCACCACGACAACTTCGATAAATGTAAAGCCGTCCGACTGCTTCCCCGTTGTTTTCACAGATACATTCTCCCGATTCGCCAAAAGCGAATTAAAAATCACGTGACGGGTGCTTCCGTCATCCACATTATTTCCGCATATTGGGCACAAGACTTTCAAATGCCAAAAAAGGGAAGCAAAACTTCCCTTTTCTTTTACTGGCTGTCAAAAGATGTCGATTACGTGTCATCATCGTTGATGGGCCGTAATGCTGCAGGTAACGGTTCCCGTTGATTGAGTGTAGGTGTATGTACCTCCTGACGGGCAGGATGGAACCGATCCGTTTGCAAAATAATCTTCAGGGCTTGTCGTAAAATCAGTCCATGCCGGGAATGCGGCACTACCGCTGGCTGCATTTTGTGCGTAGGCCAGAGCGGCTGCACTTTCAATGGCGGCCTGATTGGCTTTACACTGAGCGGCTTTTGCCTGCCCGCTCATATCCACGAATTTCGGAATGGCGACGGCAGCCAGAATACCCAGGATAACAATGACCGTGATTAATTCGATCAGTGTGAAACCCTTTTCATTGCGTAGCTTAAACATGTGATACCTCCGTTTTCTTTTTGTGTGATCTTTTGCCTCTATTTGTTCAACTACTGTGCCAAACCTGAACATTTTCCATTTTATTAGCAGGTAGTTGTTTATTGTTTTTAAAGCGGTTACGTTCCAATTGAAGAGTTCCGGACGTTTTTTTTCGAGAACAGAAATCCGCCATTATCCGGCTGGCTGTTTCAAAATGACAAAATGGGTAAACGATTTTTTCAATATTCATAGTAATTGATTGTTATTTTTAGAGTTAATGTTTCATATTTTCAAAATGAATCACTGTTTCAAATCGGGATTTCAGTGAATCAGGCTCATGATGTTCCACATGGGCAGAAAAATCGACAGAGCCAGAAACAAAATGAATGCGCCCAGTGTAATCGTAAGAAGCGGCTCGATCATGTCTGTCATATTTTTAATCGCATAATCCACTTCCAGATCATAGTGATTGGAAATGGTGGTCAGCATATCTTCGATGGACCCGGTTTGTTCGCCGATAGCGATCATCCGCACAACCATTGTGGGAAATATTTTGCTTCGTTTCATCGGCCGGGCAATGCCTTCGCCCCGCTGAACCCCCAAACTGATTTTTTGAATTTCCTGCCCGATTTTCTCATTTCCAACCGTTTCGCTCAGAATGTCCAGGGTCTGCAAAATGGGAAGTCCGCTTCTGTTGAGGGTTTCAAACATCTTACTGAACCGCGACAGGGCATTCTTCATCATCAAATCGCCGAAAATAGGGATTTTTAATTTTACCGCATCCCACCAAAAACGGCCCTTTTCGGTTTTGATGTATTTTTTGAAACCAAACACGATGATTCCAATGCCTAACACAATAAAGTGGATATCGTGCTGAAGAATCTGACTTAAGGCAATCAGCATGCGGGTAGGCAACGGCAATTGTGCCCCCAATTGGGTAAACATGGAAGCAAATTTGGGAACCACCAGCATAATCAGCACAACAAAGGCAATAATGAGAGCGATGACCACGATAATCGGATAGCGCATGGCCGATTTTATTTTGTCGCGGGTATTTTTTTCGTGTTCCAAAACACCTGCCATCCGGCCCAGCACATCGTCCAATTGACCGCTCAATTCACCGGCCCGGATTGAACTGATGTACAATTTGGGAAAAACGGTCGCATGTTTCGCCAGGGCATCCGAAAAGCTGCTTCCGCTTTCGATGGAAAGGTAAATATCCTGAACGACCTTCCGAAGCCTGTTCTTGCCTCCCTGTTCCATCAAGGCCTCCAGGCAGGAAAGCAGGGGAACGCCGGCTTTTAAGAGCGTGTGCAGTTGGCGCGTAAAAAGAACCACGTCGTCAATTTTTATTTTATCGCCTTTATCAAAAAGCTGCATGCCGCTCTTTTTCACTTCCTTAATTTTGAGCGGCACATATCCCCAGTTGTCCAGTCGATCGGCAACAACCGCGATATTCGGGGCATCCAGAACATCCTGGATCACCTGACCATCCCCGTTAATAGCGCGATATTCAAACTCAGCCATGATTCATCCTAACGAAACTGCAGGTTATATTTTTTGAGTTTCCGATAAAGCGTGGTTCGGCCAATTCCCAGACGGGATGCGGCCACGGAAATATTGGCATTGGACAATTTTAGCGCCAGCCGGCAGATTTCCCGTTCCACCTCTTCCCAGGAGGGAATATCCCGGGCCAGGGCAATCGCCCGATGAAAATCCACCCGCATCGAGTCTCCGAAGGAACGGTTGTCGTAAGCAACCAATGTAATGGGCAGATGTTCGGGCATCAGGGTGTTCCCGGTACAGTTCAAAATGGATCGTTCCATCACATTTTCCAATTCCCGAACATTCCCCGGCCAATGGTAATTTATGAGATATTCCAGAGCCCGGTCAGAAATAGATTTCACTTTTCGCCGAAGTTTTTTATTGAATTTTTCCAGAAAATAGGCCACCAATTCGGGAATGTCATCTTTGCGTTCCCGAAGCGGAGGCAGGGTAATCGGATACACACTGATTCGGTAGAACAGGTCTTCTCTGAAATTTCCGTTCTTTACCTCTTCTTCAAGATTTTTATTGGTGGCCGAAATAACCCGCACATTGACAGAAACCGATTGCGTTCCCCCCACGCGCTCAAACCGTTTTTCCTGCAAAACCCGAAGGATTTTTGATTGCGTAGCCTTGCTCATCTCTCCGATTTCATCCAAAAAAATCGTCCCCTTGTGAGCCTGCTCAAATTTTCCAATTCGTTTGGCAATCGCTCCCGTAAAAGACCCTCTTTCATGCCCAAACAGCTCACTTTCCAGAAGGGATTCCGGAATGGCCGCACAGTTTACCGCAATAAAGGGTTTGTCTCTGCGGGGCCCGTTAAAATGAATCGCCCGGGCCAGCAATTCTTTGCCTGTTCCGCTTTCGCCCTGAATTACCACCGTGACATCCGAATCGATGATTCGATCGAGGGCCTTGTAAATTTCGATCATTGGGGCACTGTGACCAATAATATTCTGATACCCATATTTTGTGCGCAGCTGGTTTTTAAGCCGCGACACCTCTTTCGTGAGCGTTCGAATCGTCAGGGCATTCTTAACGATCACCTTTAATTTATCCCACTCAATGGGTTTCGTCAGATAATCGTAGGCGCCATCCTTCATGGCCTGTACCGCCGTATCGATACGACCGTCTCCGGTCAGAACAATAACCGGCAATTCCCGGTCAATTTTTTTCAACCGTTTCAGGGTTTCCAGTCCATTGATAAGAGGCATAATGATATCCAAAAGAACCAGATCATAGCGATACAAACTGATGCGCTGGAGGCCTTCATAGCCGGTAACAGCCGTATCCACTTCGTATCCCCATCGCTCCAATATCTCACGCACATTTCCAAGGAAATCTTCTTCGTCATCAATTACCAGAATTGTGGGTCGTATTTCCATTCAGTTTTCCTTTTTTAAAAAATAGCCCTATTCAATATGAGTCATCCGAAAAACCTCTTCGAGGGTTGTCAGGCCTTCCACGGCCTTATTAATGCTGTCCTGAAACAGGGTTTGCATGCCGTTTTGTACGGCGTACGTTTCGATTTCATTGGTCGTTACCCGGTGCAAAATCATTTCCCGAATAAAATTATCAAATGGCAGCAATTCGTATACGCCTATCCGCCCCTGGTAACCCGTGTTTTTGCACTTTTGGCATCCATTCCCTTTATAAAACTGGACCTCCTCGGGATTTTGCTCCATAACCAATGACAGATTGGCGTAAAGTCCTTTTTCCGGTTGATAGGGAACCCGGCAGGCGGGACAAATTTTCCGGACGAGCCGCTGTGCCAGCACACAAATAACCGATGACGCGATCAAATAGGGAGGGATTTCCATGTCCAACAACCGGGTAATCGCTCCGGCCGCATTGTTGGTATGAAGCGTGCTTAAAACCAGGTGCCCGGTTAGTGCAGCTTGAATGGCAATTTCGGCGGTATCCCGGTCCCGAATTTCACCGACCATGATCACATCGGGATCCTGGCGCAAAATGGAACGCAGCCCGTTGGCAAATGTCAATCCGATTTTCGGATTGACCGGCGCCTGACGGATGGTGTCGATGTAATATTCCACGGGGTCTTCCAGCGTCATAATATTCTTTTCCGGCGTGTCCAGTTCGTGAAGCGACGCATAAAGTGTGGTTGATTTACCGCTTCCCGTAGGACCCGTAACCAATATAATTCCGTGCGGGTGATGGAGACTTTCCAGGAATTTCTCCTTTACCACCGGATTCATTCCCAGATCATCCAGCCTGAAACTCATTTTTTGTTGATCCAGAACGCGGATGACTATATTTTCACCGTACATGGTGGGGAACGTGGAAATACGGAAATCGATCGGTTTCCCGTCAATTTGTGTGCGCAGGCGCCCGTCCTGAGGCAGCCGGCGTTCGGCAATATTAAGCGAGGACAAGATCTTGACGCGCGACGCGATGGCAAGCTGCATCTCTTTGGGGGGAGAAAAAACCTCCTGAAGTACGCCGTCAATTCGGTACCGTACGGAAAGGGATTTTTGCCGGGGTTCGATGTGAATATCGCTTACGCCGTCTTTCACGGCCTGATTCAAGATCAGATTCACCAATTTTACAACGGGCGTTTCTTCGGCCTGCTGACGCAGCCGGATTTCATTAATGGAGTCCTCTTCCTCAAAGTCCAGATTGGTAAAATCGCTCGCCGCCTTTTTAAGAGAATCTTTCCCCGAATAATAATAGCCAATCGCCTCTTCAATATCCTTTTCATGACAGACAACCGGCTCAATCTGCTTTTTGGTCATTCGGGCAAGAGCGTCAAGGGTCACCACATCCAGGGGGTTGACCATCCCCACGGTCAATTTATCCTCAATTTCAAAAAGAGGAATCACCTTTTTGGCCCGGGCAAAATCTTCCGGAATGAGTTTCAGAATAGAAGGGTCAATTTTATAGTTTTTCAAAGAAATATACGGCACGCCCATTTGTTCGCCAAGGGCTTTAATCACGTCCTTTTCGCTCACAAACCCCAATTCGATGAGACTTCTCCCCAGAAGCTTCCCGGTATCTTTTTGGTACTTGAGTGCCTTTTTCAATTGCTCTTCAGAGATCAGGCCCTGCTCTAACAGAAAATCTCCCAAAAGCATATGCTTTCTTGCCATAAAACTGCTGTCTCCCGATTATTTTATCGAAACCGCGCCAATCCGCTTCAGATGAAGCCCGCCGCCCCAAAGGGGGGCCTTATGCCACACAACGGGTCTTCCAACCCTGACAGAGTTCAGGCGTGGCGGGCAATAAAAGCTTACTCCGGATGAATTATTTTTTTCAGATCGGGTGATAGATGGACCCCGTTGGTTAACTGTTCGATTGCGGCCACCAGCTTCGTGTGATCATAAGGTTTGATGAAATACATATCCGCACCCACAGTCTTGCCGATATCCTTATCTTTGGTCTGTCCCCGCGCCGTTAACATAATGATGGGGATGTCCTCGTATTCCTCATCAAATTTCAGGAGCCGGCACACGGTAAACCCGTCCATTTTTGGAAGCATCACATCCAGAAGAATCAAATCCGGACGGAGCTCGCGCGCCTTTTTAAGACCTTCTTCACCATCGGTAGCCGGTATGACCTCGTAACCATAGGCCTCAAGCCGAATTCGCAAAATCATGAGCGATTCCGGCATATCCTCTACAACCAAGATTCTCTTTTTAGCCATTGTTCACACTTTTCATTAAGATGATTAAAAGATCCAAGCGGGAAATAACCGATTCCCCGCCCAATTTACAAATTCTCATACCTTGGCTCTCCCTTAAAACTACGAAATATTGATTACACGCATGACCTCTTCCACGGTCGTCATCCCCTTCAGGGCCTTTAACAGACCGTCGTGCTTCAGTGTTTTCATTCCCCTGCGAATGGCCTCTTTGCGGATGTCATCGGATGTGGCGCCGGACAGAATAAGCTCTCTTATTTTATCGTCAACTTTTAAAATTTCATAAATACCAATCCGTCCTTTATACCCCGAATGTTTGCACACCGGGCAACCTTTTCCCTTATAAAACTGGATGGCCTTCCGTTCCGGATTGATTCCGATTCGCTTGAGAGCCAGAGGCGTGGGTGAGTAGGCTTCCCGGCATTTGGGACACACGCGCCGAACCAGCCGCTGGGCAATGACACCGATAATGGCGGACGACAGCAAAAACGGCTCCACTCCCATTTCCGACAATCGCGTGAGCGCGCCCGGTGCGTCATTCGTATGAAGAGTTGAAAGCACAAGATGCCCCGTCAGGGCCGATTCAATGGCGATCTGTGCCGTTTCCGGGTCCCGTATTTCACCCACCATAATGATATCGGGGTCCTGGCGCAGAATAGAACGCAAGCCTGAGGCAAATGTCATTCCCACTTTCGGATTGATTTGAGATTGACGAATCATTTTCAGGCGGTATTCGATGGGATCTTCCAGGGTAATGATATTTTTATCTACAGAATTAATGGTGTTCAAGAAGGCGTACAGGCTGGTTGTTTTCCCGCTGCCGGTAGGCCCGGTTACCAGGATAATCCCGTAAGAATTGGACAGCATTTCCCGGACAATTCCCAGATTGTCATCGGAAAAACCCAAATCGTCCAATTTTAACAGGACATTGTTCTTGTCCAGAATTCTCATCACCACATTTTCGCCGTAAGCCGTGGGGAGTGTGGAGACGCGAACATCCACGTCATTTCCCTGAATGTGAACCCGAAAACGGCCGTCCTGCGGGATTCGCGTTTCGGCAATATCCATTTCAGAGAGAATTTTTATCCGGGAAATAATGGCTGCCTGCAAGCTTTTGGGCGGAGCAAACACCTCCTGTAAAATTCCGTCAACCCGGTAACGGACGCGAATGCTTTCCTCTTCCGGTTCAATGTGAATATCAGACGCCCGATCCTTAATGGCCTGGGCCAAAATCATATTGACCAGTT
The DNA here is from genome assembly GCA_013151735.1 of Calditrichota bacterium. Taxonomy (NCBI): domain Bacteria; kingdom Pseudomonadati; phylum Calditrichota; species Calditrichota bacterium. The sequence goes on from JAADHR010000112.1 coordinate 18,364, forward strand.
TTACCACGGGGGCATCTTCGGCCAGCTGCCGTAAATTTTCTTCCGGTTCTTCAGGAAGATCGCTGCCCGCTTCCGCTTCAATGCTCTGGATAACCTCGTCCAGCGTATCGGACATTTCAAGAACCACGCCGTAATGATGCTCCAGGGCTGCCATAATGTCCGACTCGGATGCAATGGCCGGTTCTATTTCAAGATGAGAAATCCGGCGGATTTCATCGATGGCCTCAATGTCCTGAGGGTCGACCATCGCCAATGTCAGGGCGTTCTTTATTCGGAAAAGGGGAATAACATGGTATTTTTGAGCCAGTACACCGGGGACTAATTTGAGGGCTTCCGCGTCTATCTCATAATCCGACAATTCAACGTAGGGGACATCTAACTGATTGGCAAGCGCCTCAAGATAATTCTGAGTGGAAATAAACCCCAGATGAACCAAAATACTTCCAATCCTCTGGCCATTTCTTTTCTGCACAACCAGCGCTTGCTCAAGCTGCTCTTGAGTAATGACTCCTGAATCGACAAGTATTTCACCCAGTCTTCTTTCATTTTTTGGAAGCATTTTAGGTTCTTAAAGTTGAAATCCATACAATGCTGTGGTTGGTCTTTCTTTGCCACAGAGAGATCACCCATTCAGGGACAGATTTCCACAGATACTTCCTGGACGGCCGTGCCAATCTGTGGAGACAACCTGCATGAATCTGTGATTTTCCTTTTTCATCTGCAACGACTATCGTTTCGCCTTATCCGTTGTCCCCCGGACCAAAAGAAAGGTATTTTCCAGGACGTTCGGAAAATTCGGTTCGGGCCATCCTGTTTGACCGTCGCCATCACGCCAGGATATTGAAAATCTCCTGATTTTCCTCAATTTCTTCTTTCGTCCGTATATAAAATCCGTTCAGGTCATCTTCTGAAACATCCAATTCTTCATAAACGAACGGATCAATTTCAGACACCCCAAAATCGCCGTTAAAACCAACCTGCATTTCACGCGAAAAAATATTGGCCACATGAACCAGACAAACCAATTTGGGGTTGCTTCTTAAAACACCCGGCGTATGATGGAGCGCCACCGCTTCCACCAAACCATAGGGCAAATTCCAGTGATCCACAATATATTCTCCGATTTCCGAATGAGACACGCCGTTTATCTGACGCTCCGCATCAAACAGGGGCAATTGTTCGGAACGGGCTTTTTCCAGAGCAGCCCCGAATTCATTCGGAAAATATTTATTCAAAACAACCTTGCCAATATCGTGAAGAATTCCTGCGGCAAAGGCTTCTTCATCCATGCCGGTATCCAGGTATCTCCCAAGGGATTTTGTAAGGAGTCCGGTAGCAATGGAGTGTTTCCAAAAGTTCTTCAAATCAAAATCCGTTGTCTGCTCTGTTTCAAACATCTTAAAGACCGAAACCGACAGCACTGTATTTCGAATGGTGTTAAACCCGAGCAAAATGACAGCCTGATGAATGGAGCTAATCCGCCTGCTGAAACCAAAAAATGAGGAGTTTACCAGGCGCAATATCTTGGACGTTATGGCCTGATCGGATTCAATTACCCGGGCCACCTGGGCAGCCGTGGTGCGGGAATCATTCACCAGGGCGGATACCTTTGCATAAACGGTGGGCAATGTGGGTAAATCCGTCACCGCTTCTAATTTTCTTACAATGCTCTTCATGTCAACCATTTGTTTCTCCTCCTTGCTCGGAACGCCTTCATACAGCCTAAGAGTAGGTCATTTGTTCAACTATTCAGATTTAAACTCTCCGGAATCTTTCGGCATTTAAACCCCTCCCCTCTTTTATCCGGTATATTTTCGAATCAATTGCATAAGCTGGGGCGGATTGTACGGTTTAAAAACGTATTCATTTGCTCCCGACTGAATCCCCAGTTCCGCATCCGCCTTCTTGGCCCGGGAGGTCAGCATGATAATTGGGATATGCTTATATTTCTGATCGTATTTCAGGAAGCGTGCAACCTTGTAGCCGTTTATTTTGGGCAAGAGCACGTCCAATAAAATAAGATCCGGTTTCTCGCTTCTGGCCACCTTAAGGGCTTCCTGTCCGTCATAAGCCGTTAGGACGTCATACCCGGACGCTTCCAGTCGAATCTTCAGCACCTCAACCACCTGAGGATAGTCATCGACTACCAATATTCGTTTTTTTGCCATTCTCATGCCTCGATCGGAAGGCGAAATCGGAACGTGCTGCCTTTGCCGACATCGCTTTCAACCCAGATGGTTCCCTTGTAATTTTCAACAATTTCCTGGGCAATGCTGAGCCCCAGACCATATCCTTTGATGCGTGTATTAAAGGCATTATCCACCCGGTGGAATTTCGTAAAAATAGCTTCCTGTTCCGACTTTGGAATGCCAATCCCGTTATCCTTTACCCAACAGACAAGCTCGCGGCCTTCCCGCTTCATTCCCACCCAGATGGTTCCGCCTTCCGGCGTAAATTTAATAGAATTATCCAGGAGATTGTTAAAGACCTGGGAAATTTGATCCCGATCGGCCAACAAGACAATTTCTTCCGAAGGAATATCTCCCCTGATTCGAATGCGCTTTTTATCGGCAATCCATTGATAAGTGGCGATTGTTTTTTGCATCAGAACATTCATGTTGACGTGCCGGCGGCGTTCCAGTTGATTATCCTGGATTTCCATCCGCGTAATTTCCAGCAGGTGAGAAACCATCCGGTCCATTCGCTCAATATTCTCACGCATCATATCCAGGCAGCGCTTTTGTTTTTCAGAAATGGGGCCGGCCGTCTCGTCCATCAGCAAATACACCCCCTCCGTTAATGCCGTTAGGGGGGAGTGGAGATTGTGACTTACATCGGCTACAAATTCCTTCCGCAGACGGTCCATCTCCCAGCTGTCGGTGATGTCGCGCAGAATAACAATCCAGCCAAGATGGACCCCATTCCGATCAATGACCTTCTGGATGTTGATCCCCAAAATTTTCCCGATCGCCTCCACTTTTCTGATTTTATTCTGAACATCCAATTGCTTTCGAATGGATTCCTGAATCATGGAGACGATATTCAGGTGATGGGCTTCATTCAAATTCTCCAGGCGAATCTGGCGGCGCTGCGGCAATCCCAGAAAGGTACGCGCGGAGGGATTGGCATATAAAACATCGCCATTCTCATTGATCAGCACAATTCCGTCAATCATCCCCTGAATAATGGATTCCAGCCGATTCCGTTCCAGCACCATGAGTTCCCACAACATACGCAGCGCACTGCTGATTTCAAAAGCGGAATGCCGCAACAGCTCCCGCTGCGATTTGGGCACATGCCCGTTCCCAATGGACAACAGCCCCAGAAAACCGATCGTGGCCCCGCCACTTTGCAACGAAACAGCCACATCAAATTCGGCGGGAATCCGTGTTCCGTTGGCAGGAATTTTATCCAGTGGTACGCCGTTCACCGAGATCATCTTTGGAAAATGTCCCGAAAATTTCTCCCGAAATGCGCCCTGAAATCGCTCAATAAGGGCAACCACTTCATTTCGTGCAGGAATTTTACCCGAGCGAATGCTGATAATGGGGTAATCCTTCACCCAGCTTACCACACAATACGATTGGCCCAAAACGTTAAAAATCGAATCAATCAAAAGGTTAATCCAGTCCTGATGAGATTGTTCTCCCTGCGTGTAATCACCCGGCAGTTCCAGATCCACTACCTTCTGTTTCTCATCCGCTTGTTTTTGCATAAGTTCCCTGAATTTTTTCTATTTTCATTTTCCGGTTTTTTGAGCGAAAAAGGACACTTTCGTTTGATCGGACCCAAACAGGCTATACCATCAGTCTCAGATACCAGCGGATCATCTGTTCCCCCCAAAACAGGTACATGACGGATGCTACCGCAATAAAGGGCCCGAAGGGAATTTGAGACTGCCGGTTGGCCTTTTTCAGCGCCATCGCGCCCAGACTGAAAAATGCCGCCACAAAAAAGGCCATCAGAAGCGTAAAGGCCACACCCTTTACCCCCAAAAAAACACCCACCATTGCCGCCAGTTTGATGTCTCCCATTCCCATACTCTCTTTCCGAAATAACAAGGTGCCCAAAAGTGCAATCAGAAGCAGGCCCCCTCCCCCAATGGCAAACCCCATCAAAACCTGCGTGTACGAAAGCACATGAAATGAAAGGGTCAGAAGGGTTCCCACGACAATCCCCGGAAGGGTGATTTTGTTCAAAATCAGGCGGTAATCGATGTCAATAAAACTGATGACAATCAGGAGCAGCCCCAGGACCAGAAAAACAAAGGTTTCGCTGCTCAATCCAAATCTCCAGAACAGTCCCGCGAAAAGAGCGCCGGTCAGCAATTCCACAAGCGGATAGCGAACCGAAATTGGGTTCTTGCACGACCGACATTTTCCTCCCAGCATCAGATAGCTCACAACCGGAATATTATCGATGGGTTTGACGGGCGCCCCGCAGCGGGGACAGTGGGAGGGCGGCCAGATCAGTGACTCTCCTTTGGGGATTCTGTAAATGCAGACATTCAAAAAACTGCCAAAAATAAGCCCAAAAATAAAGAAAAGAACCATTCCTGCCATCGTATTCATTTTTTAAATCCTAATTCGACTGATTATTTTTATTGGCCTTTTGAATGGCGCGCGCCAGCGTATACCCCTCATCCAGATAATTCTTCACCTTTTTTAATATCTCCACATCCCGGTTTGAATAGCGCTTGAATTCCCGGGATCCCATCAGCACGGATTTTGGTTTTACAATTCCCTTCAGCTCCCAGTAGTACAACTGCCGCAGACTGATGTCCAATTTACGAGTGACCTCCTTACTGGTCATGAAACGCATGTCCGCCATTCCAAACACTCCTTTCTCCTAAATCTCATCTCTCAGAAAAACACACCAATAGATTTATCGGCAGATCAAAGCAAAGGGTTTAACAAAGATGTTGAATGGGTGGAAAAAAAGTGGTAAAATCACCACAATGACCGTAAATCGTTGAACGAATGCCCTCCCGCAGCAGATGTACGGCCGAGTGAGGGGTACAAAATCAACCGGTGACCGCCACGTGTGGGAAAAACCTGCGGATGGGTCTTCTCCCCCAGTCTTTGTAAAACCGCTTTTTTGAAATGACCGATTTTTCTCCTTGACAAACTAAGACCTTTTCTGTATGTTGGTAAGTGTTGATGAAGTGAACTTCGGATGGCATTTTCTTCACGTTTAGCGATTTTCTCAACAGGAATGCAGGCGATTCTGTTGGTGATTTGTTGACCCCGTCCCCGGCACGGGTCCGGGGCTTTGCCTGCCGTAACGCAGCAAATAAAACATAACGTTCACATGCGATCACAGACCAGAGGGGTTGGAATCCCAAACCAAAAAAGGAGAAACCCATGCCCGAATCGACCCAACAAATCCTGAGCGTCCTCCGGGACGGCAGTCACTTTCAGTGGTATGTCATCCCGCTGCTTGCCTTTGTCTTTTACGTCTATGCGGTGGAAGTCGAAAAACGCAACTGGAATCTGGTATTAGCGGGACTGGCTTTTTGGGGAATGGACTGGTTCAACGAAATCTGGAATGCATTGGTTCTGCATTTCACCCACTATGCACCCGTCTGGGGAACGCCGGGGCGAAGTGCCTTTGTAATTCTGGCGGGATTGAACATCGAAATTATGTTCATGTTCGCCGTGGCGGGCATCATCTGGGCGAAGCTTCTGCTGCCCGACAAAAAAGCCAAAATACTGGGCGTTCCCAATCGCTGGTTCGTCGCCATCGCGGGTTCTGCCTTTAGTGTCGTGGTCGAATACTTTCTAAACGCCGCCCACGCCCTGACCTGGGAATATTCCTGGTGGAACCGCGGCGCTCCGTGGCTGATCTTCCTGTTCGGTTATCTCACCTTCTTTATCGTGGCCTTCTGGGTCTACGACATGAAAAGTGTTAAAAACAAACTGTGGACGGTCAGCGGACTGTGGGGGTTTGACATCCTGTGCCTGATTCTTTTTGTGGGTGTTTTGAAATGGATTTAACTTAAAAAATTCATTGGCCACAAAGTCACAAAAGCCCAAAGGTATCATAAACAAAAAGAAAAATACGTATTCATTAAAATACAAAAAATGCGCAAAACGAATAAAGTCTCAAATAGCTAATCCTTTTGATTATGATAATTTTGTGACTTAGAGTCTTCGCGACGGAATTTTATGAATAATGCAGGTTCAGAGGCCCAGTGCAGGAAGCAGGGGTATCTTTTTCCAAAATCGTGACAATTCAGTTTGCGGCTTCTGGCAGGGCCAAGAATAAAGGCGGCGAAAGAGCTGGTTTTTAAAAGCCATTATCCATCGAATCAGGGCCTGCGACACGCTCCGTAATCCGCTGTCCGATTGGCGTAAAATGAGAGTATTAAAGGTATCGTCTGGTCAATAAATTGAAAAGAATGAATTATGAAACCCATGCGAATACTAATCCCTGTTCCATCCTACGGTTTTGACCCCACGGAAGCAGCCATTCCCTGGAAAATATTATCTGAGCACCAATACGACGTTCGTTTTGCCACACCCCTGGGAAACAAGGCAAAATCCGATGAAATTATTCTGACCGGCAAAGGGCTGGGGATTTGGAAATCCATTTTGCGCGCAAGACACGATGCCGTAGAGGCCTATTACGAGATGGAAAACAGCGACTCGTTTAGCCATCCGTTAACCTATGCGGAGGTTCATGAAAAGGATTTTGATGCTCTGTTTTTGCCGGGAGGACATGACAAAGGGGTTAGGGAATATTTGGAATCCCCGAACTTACAACAACTCATCGTTGATTTTTTTAGGGCTCAAAAGCCCGTCGGTGCCATTTGTCATGGTCCGCTGTTGGTCGCACGAAGCATCGATCCGGAAACAGGACACTCCGTTCTTTACCATTATAAAACAACGTCGTTACTCAAATCTCAGGAATTGTTGGCCTATTATTTAACCCGATTTTGGCTGAAGGATTATTACCTGACGTATCCCGGAAAAACCGTTGAAGATGAGGTTCAATCCTATTTAGTTGACAGTCGTAATTTTCTAAAAGGCCCTTTTCCTCTGTTCAGAGACAGCAAGGACCATCTAAATTGGGGGTTTGTTGTTAAAGACAGACATTATCTATCCGCACGGTGGCCGGGCGACGTCTATCATTTAACCTATTCGTTCATGTCATTGATTCAAGAAGGTGTAGACTGAATGTTTCACTTTCGCCGCGAAGTGAAATTGCTAACTTTTTAGTGGACGCATGGCTAAGCCTAATAGGATTTGCCAATTCATATATGGGAGCGCCGTCAGGTGCGAAAGGTTTGTAGTGAATATGATGCCTCATTAACTTAAGTGCCGTAGGTACGAAAGGTTCACACCATGCTGAAGCATGGTGATTGTACAAGTCTTCATCCAATTGAACCATCACCACGATTCATCGTGGTGTGAAAAAGTTGTGCCATTAAAACGACGAAACCGCTTTAGAACTTTTCAAAATAGCGGATTTAAACCGGCGAACCAGGGG
>JAADHR010000113.1 GCA_013151735.1 Calditrichota bacterium
TTGAAATTTTTCATGAAATACTAACCAATAATCTCAGATAATGCTTTCTTTATTTCCAACCATTCTTTTGAAAAATCATCGTCTTTTAATAGATCTTCATATAAGGATTCGATTTCATATTTTAAATTGGATATAGCCTCTTTTGGGAAATCGCCGTAACCAAAAAGAGGGAAATCAATCGTTTTGGCTATGAAACCCTCTCCGTCTTCTTCCAATGTAATTTTAATGGGCTTTCTCAATTTTTTTTTGTGAAGTTCCCTTAATTCAAATAGTTTCTTAAAATCTTTTGGATTTATGTCCGAATAATAAGATTTGTTAATGAGTTTCATATAGATGTTAATAAAATGTGAAATAGGAGATTCTCCATTTGAGTAGGAGGAACTGTTCATATCAACATATTTAGAAAATGACGACTTAGTGTTTGAAGGAGCAGTAAATCGCATGATTACCCCAATCATTTGGTTTTATTAATATCTGTTAATTCTTGCAATTTTTTAATGTAGTCTCCCAACCATTTGTGTATTTCTTGAGCACTTTGTAGATTTAAAATTATACCATTTTTTACTATTCTTACCATACTGGATTTCAAATCGGATGGTTCATTGTCTATTTCATCCCCAAGCATACCCTCTTTGGTTATTTCATATGATTGGGATATTGGCAATCCATGTCTTTCAAAATAGAAATTAATTACTAACTCCCCACGGGGATTTATGCCACCAAAGGCACCATTGATATAAATCGGATTGTAGTCTTCAGAAAATATATATTTAAACTTTATTACTTCTTTATCAGACATGGTATTTTCCTTAGTTTATTTTTCAATAAAGTCAAAAAGAATGGTCATTTTAATTTGCGTATTGACAATACGCGTAGTCAATTTACTAAATCGTTTCCTTTGTGTCAAGTAGTATTTTTAAGCCAGGATTATATGGCAAATACAATAGTTTTTGTTCGTGTCCGCAAAGGGCGTGCTCAATATTTTCGGTGTCGTTTCCGATAATAAAACGTGTGCGTTGTTTCCGACACAAGCGAATCAGGATGGAACACAGGCGGGAAAAGCGATACACCCCTGCCGGAAGGAACAAGCAGGCAATGGATCAATAGTCACCCCAAAAAGAGTGTCTTCTCTTGCAATTTACGATTTTATTTTTTATATTAGTTTTACTCATTTTTTATTTAAGACAAAATATTTTCTATGTTCTTATTTAATAATATATTATAAAATTTTTCATTACGAAGATTTATCCGTTCAATCGTAATCTTTGTGCCGAAAATAAGAGATAATCTTCCAATGAAAATTATTTACTAAGCGTGCGGCCGCGAGTATGATTTTTGCAAGCACATGATTTGAAATTCGACTTGAAACGTTTAGCCAAATTAAACCGGAGTGTCTATGACCATTCATTCGAAACCTTCTGCGGAATTGAAATTGCCCGAAGCCCTTCGTCGGTTATCGGATCTGGCCTACAATTTTTGGACCGGCTGGCAGCCCGATGTTCAGGAACTTTTTCGAAGTATGAACCCGGATGTGTGGGAGGCTTTTTTACACTGTCCGCTGCAGGTTCTTAAACAAACCCCTTTTGAAAAACTCCAGCGGCTGGCAGACCAGCCCTCATTTCTGGAAAAATACGAGGCAGCTCTTCAAAAATTTGATGCCTACATGAGCAGCTCAGGAACCTGGTTCCACAAAAATGCTCCCAATCCCGACATGAACCCCATTGCCTATTTTTCAGCCGAGTACGGCATTCACGAATCGTTTCCAATGTATTCCGGGGGATTGGGCGTGCTTTCCGGTGATCACTGCAAATCCGCCAGTGACCTGGGACTTCCGTTTGTGGCAGTGGGACTTCTGTACCAGCAGGGATTCTTTACCCAGCAAATTGATCGGGATGGCAACCAAAAAGCTGTTTATACCACGTACAACCCAGAGAATCTGGCACTTCAGGAAGTGGTGGACAGCGAAGGAAACGACCTGCGAGTTCGATTGAGCATTGGGGAGCGGGAAGTTCAGGCGAAAATCTGGAAACTGGCTGTCGGTCGAATCAATGTGCTGCTTTTGGATGTAAACCTTCCGGAAAATCATCCGGAGGATCGGGGAATTAATGCCCAACTTTATCACGCAGACCACGACACCCGCATTCGGCAGGAAATGCTTCTGGGGATCGGCGGCGCCCGCGCACTCAAGGCGCTGGGAATCACGCCGTCTGTCTGGCACATGAACGAAGGCCATTCTGCCTTTATGGGCCTGGAGCGCATCCGCGACTTTATGGCTAACCAAAATCTTTCATTTGATGAAGCGGTGGAAGCCGTACGGGCTAATGCGATATTCACTACCCACACCCCCGTTCCGGCCGGCCATGATGAGTTTCATTATGGATTGGTCGATTATTATTTTCAGCGCTACTGGAATCACCTGGGGCTTCCCCGGGACAAGGTTTTTGAATTGGGAAAAGACGGTTACCGGACAGGGGACCGTTTTAGTATGACTGTTTTGGCCATTAAACTTTCCAGTTACCGGAACGGCGTGAGTCAGCTGCACGGGAAGGTTTCGCAGCACATCTGGCATGATTTGTGGCCGGAACTGCCCGAAAATCAGGTTCCCATTGGCGCCATTACAAATGGGGTGCACACCCCCTCCTGGATGGCTTCTGATGTACAGAGACTGACCGCCCGCACATTTGGGGAGGATTGGAAAGATCACCTGACGGATGCCGGGTACTGGCAAAGGTCTGCTGAACTTCCAAAAGAGGAGTTCTGGAAGATTCACACGCTCTGGAAATCTAATTTGATCCAGGAAATTCGGAGGCGGTTAAAGGTACAATTTGCCCGTGAAGGCCTGCCGGCGGATGAAGTCGATTCTTACCTGGATCCAAATGTTTTGACCATCGGTTTTGCGCGGCGATTTGCCACCTATAAACGGGCAAATCTGATTTTCAGAGACATCGAACGCCTGAAAGCGATTTTGAACCACAGCGAAAAACCTGTTCAGATTATTTTTGCGGGGAAAGCCCACCCGGCCGACCAGCCCGGACAGGCGGTCCTCAGGGACATCTTTCAACACAGCCGGGAAGACGGATTTCGGGGAAAGATTGTTCTGGTAGAAAATTACGATCTGGCGCTGGCCAAACTCCTGGTGGCAGGAAGTGATGTCTGGTTGAATAATCCGCGCAAGCCTCAGGAAGCCAGCGGAACCAGCGGGATGAAGGCCATCCTGAACGGTGGGATCAATTTCAGTGTATTGGATGGCTGGTGGGTGGAAGGCTACAACGGAAAGAATGGTTGGGAAATCGGCCCAAATGATCCTCCGAATGACCCCAACCTTCAGGATGAAATGGACGTCCGGTCGCTGTACGAAACACTGGAAAGCCAGATTATTCCGCTTTATTACCGGCAGAATGAAAAGGGCATTCCCGAGGCGTGGATAGACAAAGCATTTGAATCGTACCGAAGTCTTATTTCCTTTTTCAGCACAGACCGGATGGTGGCCGAATATTTTGAAAAATTCTACAGTAAAGCTTCGGAAGCCGACCGATTCCAAAGAGAAAGGGAATCGGAACAGGCTGTTTATTGAAATTCCGGAGGGCGATTCGCTGCAGAATCGCCCTACTTTGTACGAATTTCTGTTAAGTCCACTCGTTCAATAAGCGCATCTGTGTTGGAATAAACCTCCGCAAAAACCCTTTTCCCCTCCACAGAAAACAGTACAAAATTCTGCAAGGACGTAAATTTCTTCACCCATTTTTCCCAGGGTGGGTGTTCTTTTTCATAATAGGGAGCCCCCATGCCGCCGGAAATAATCTGCCACACCGGATATTTGAAATTGGGGTTGGGAGAGAAGCGGTCTAATGTACCGTCACCATCCGTGTCGTCCACGGCAGGAATCCCGACCGGTGTTTGAGCTGTAATGAGAGCCCGGGAGTAATTGTGTTCATCACCGTCCAAAACAGCCAAAACCTTTTGATGGCTGCTGAACAGGGTCCAGAGGGTGTTTCGCCGTTCGATAATGCCTTCTTTTAAATGATTTAATTTTTTGTGCTTATAATCGTAAACACCGGGCCGCAGAGTGTTGTTGCCGTGGTACCACATTCCGGAATTCAGATGGCCCCCGTTGGGAAATGCCGGCGTGTGTGCGGCCAAAATAACCCAATCGACCGTCGGATCCTTTTCTGCCCGATCCAACTCTTTCTTCAACCAATTGAACTGTACGTCCAGAATGTAACCATCAAAATTGCCGCCGTATTTCATGAAATGATTCGAAAACCAGTAATTCGTATCGAAACTAATGAGTAAAATGTTGCCGTACTGGAACGCGTACACATTCTCCTTGTACGTGGGAAAATCTGTTTTTTTCGGATTGGGATCGTAAGAAGCACCATCTTCAGAAGCAGGACCGTTTAGTGGATTGATAAATTCCTGCGCAAACAGGGCCTCGGCGCTCAGCGTGGCGTAAGGCCATTTGTCGAAACCGGCACCGTAGTGGGAACCGTCGTCAAACCCATTCAGCAGCGTCTCGTGGTTACCCTTGACCACGTACACCGGCCGATAGTGGCCGAACGGTTCAATGGCGTTTTTCCAGCTCTGGAGCTCCATTCGGTAGTCCTCAGCCGAGGTGGTGTAACCATCAATCAAATCGCCTACCATCAGAATGAAACGGGCCCCTTTTCGGTACGCCGCTGTTGCAAAATGGGTAACCGTTTTGTAATTCACCGTGTTGATGTTCAGTTCGCCGCCCCCAAAACCGGAACGGCTGTCAGACATGAAGGCGAATTTGAAATGGCTGGCCCCCTTGGGTGGAGCCGTTTGAAAGGAGAATTCCCGTGAGGTGACCGAGCCGGATTTTCCTGTAGACGTTACCCGGTACGAATAATCCACGCAGGGCGAAAGGCCTGTGACCAGCACTTCGTGGCGCCGGGCCCTTTTGGAATCGACAACTTTTTTCCCGTTTATCCAGACGGTACCCTGGCTGGGTTCATCTGTTGCCCATGAAATGACCACCCGGTCGGGGGCATCGGAACGAATAAGGTTCACAAACGGGCCTTCGGTAAGGGTTAAAGCCCGGTAGAAAATGCCGTTCTTTTTCACGAAATGGACACGGGCATCGTAGGTACGCATGGCCCGGATCGAAGGATCCCACACCTCAATTCGGTAGGGCATGCAGCCTTCTTTGGTTTTAGCCCAACCGTTGTCATCGTATGTGGGTCTGAAATACGCACGAATATCCAAAAACCCCTTCCCTTTTTCAATTCGAGATGCCCTCCGGTAGCGTGGAAATGTGAGTATGGCATCTTTTTGATACACGCCAAATGAAAGACGCCCGGTTAGGGTCGTGTCCCTCAAATCCAGAAACAGGCCGTTTTGGTTGCCTTTCGGCAAAACATTCCACACCTGATTGTGGCGCAAAAAGAAATTCTCTTCTGCTTTTTTCGTCGGGAGATTGGGAACTTGGACAGGCAATTTTTCTCCGCTCAAAGCGATGTCATTAAGAAAAGCGATCACCCCAAAGACCAAAACCATCCAGATGAGTTTGTTTTTCATGATTGCATCCCTATTTTTCTTAAACGTCCGGTTTATTTCGCGATTTAATATTTTCGTGTCTGCGAGTCATGAATAATCCAGGCAGAACTTGAGTGAAATCAAACGGTCTAAACTCATTTTATGCCGATTGATAACCGTTGGGGCCAGCCTCTTTTGACAGGCCCTTCAGCTCACACCCCTTTTCGAATTAGCCCGCGGATTTGCTGCCGGAAATTTTCGATTTCTCCGCTTTCTGAAAAACTGTAGTAGCGGTTTTCACCCACGATGATGTGATCCAGCAGCGGAATCTGGAGCGCCTCTCCGGCAATCACCAGAGCACGCGTGGTTTTGATGTCATCCGTGCTGGGATCGGGGCTGCCCGAAGGGTGGTTGTGGGCACACACAATGTTGGTAGCGCCGTAACGGTTGGCCAGTGCGAAAATTTCCCGAAACGGAACCAGACTCTCCGTAAGCGTCCCTTGACTGACGGTGTGCATTTCCAAAATTTGGTTTCTGGCGTTGAGGAAAAGAACCTTAAATACCTCTTTTTTTAAATCGCGGAGCTGAGGCAAAATAAACTCGTACACCTGTTGAGGCGAATAGATTTTTCCAAGATCCCGCTTTTTCTCCGACATCACCCGCTCGCCGAGGGCAACAGCCGCTTTCAATTGCGCCACTTTTGCTACGCTGAGCCCGTGAATGCGGTACAACTCCTCGGGGGCCCAGTTGGCCAGGGCACGCAATCCGCCGGTTTCCTGCAAAATCTGTCGACCCAAATCGACGGCACTCATCCCGGGAACCCCCACCCGCAGCAAAATGGCCAGCAGCTCGGCGTTGCTCAGGGAGTCGGCCCCCTGCTTCAGGAGTTTTTCTCTGGGCCGGTCTTCTTCCGGCCAGTTGGAAATGGATTTTTCGTACACTTTTCGATGGGGAGAAGTCATTATGTCCTTCGTCCGATCCGGTGCAGGGTCATCATGTTGGTGGTCCCTTTTACGCCCAGCGGTGCCCCTGAAACGATCACAATAGAATCTCCCTGGGTGACCAGGCCGTCAGAAAGAAGGGCCTTTTCCACGCGTTGAATCATTTCATCGAGAGAATTGATCATGTCAATCTTTCGGGTAGTGGTGCCCCAATTAAGAAGGAGTCTGTGACGAACCTTTTCAGAAAGCGTAAACGCCACAATTTGTGTGGACGGCCTGTATTTGGAGATCAAACGAGCCGTAAAACCCGACTGGGTAAATGCGACAATGGCCCGGGCATTCAGTTCCAGAGCCGCTTCACAAGCGGCCTCGCTAATGGAATCGGGAAAGGTCTTTTGGGCATGTCGGCCGCTCGGAAGCACAGGGTGTGCGTCTTCCCGTGAATGCTGTTCCGCTTCTTCGATGATTTTTCGCATCATTTGAACGGATTCTACAGGGTATTCACCGGCCGCTGTTTCCGCAGAAAGCATGACGGCATCGGTGCCATCGAAAATGGCGTTTGCTACATCGGAGGCTTCAGCGCGGGTGGGCCGGGGCTGGAAACGCATGGATTCCAACATCTGTGTGGCGGTGATCACCGGAATGCTTTTTTCAATACATTTTCGGATGATGTCCTTTTGAATGATCGGCACTTTTTCCGGATTCATTTCCACGCCCAGGTCGCCGCGGGCCACCATGGCGGCATCGGCTACTGACAGAATATCGTCCAGATTCTCAATGGCCTCGGGTTTTTCCAGTTTGGCAATAACGGGAATGTCCGTGCCCTCATCTTCGATGAGTTTTTTGAGCTCCGCAACATCCAGCGGTGTCCGAACAAAAGATAACGCCACAAAATCCACCTTTTGTTCAATTCCAAATTTCAGGTCGATTTTATCCTTTTCCGTCAGCGAAGGGGTGCTGAGTTTGACGCCCGGCAGATTAATTCCCTTGTGGGAACCAAGAGGTCCCCCGTGAATGACCTCACAAATCACCTTGGTATCGGCTGTTTTCGTTACCCGGAGTTCCAGCAGGCCATCGTCAAGAAGAATGCGGTCGCCCGGAGAAACATCCTTGGGCAAATGCTTGTAGGTTGTGGAAATCATTTCGGTTGTGCCGGTCAAAGGCTCCGTTGTGATGGTGATTTTCTGGCCATCCTTGAGAAGGATGTGCCCATCTTTGATTGGACCGACACGGATTTTGGGCCCTTGAAGGTCCTGAAGAATTCCAATCGGGCGGTTGAGCTTTTTTGATAGATTCCGAACAATTTGGATCATGCGGGCGTGTTCATCGTGGGTGCCGTGTGAAAAATTGAGTCGGACCACATCCACACCTGTTTGAATCAGCTTTTGAATAATTTCAGGGGAATTGCTCGCAGGTCCGAGGGTGGCAATAATTTTTGCACGTTTCATGGTATCTCCTCTTTTTGAAGAAGAAATTCAAATGGGGCAAGCCGCCAGTGGAATTTTCGATCGGGAGCCGTGCAGAATGCGTTCAGGCGAAAAACGATATTTTCCCGATTGCATCGGTAGAACGTGTTTGTGTCGAAAACAAAACCATGCCCCGGCCTAACAGAAGAATGTCGTTTTAAATTCAAGCCCGCCAAACAGCGGGCTTGTTTCATCGCAATTAATCATTAACAAGGTAACTGAATCGTTCTTTGAATTCAGACACAGTCATTTTTCCCGCATCGGCCAATTTTTTCAGCATTTCAGGATCATCAAAATCCTTTTTGGTCAGCCGAATCATGTATTCCCGTGCCACAGCATAGGAATCGGTTTTCACATCGACCAATCGCACGGACATTTTGCCGGTTTTTTCGTCCAGAATATCCTCAAATGGAATAGGAATGAGTTTCCCGGCATCCACATAAATAAGGGCTCCATTGGGCGCCTTTGCGACCAAATCATCACTAATCAGGAATTTAATGGCGCTGTATCCCAGGTCGCGCACGTACTCGCAGTCAAATGGAATGGGTGGGGCTGAACGCAGCTCGTAGCCGATGTTTCCGGTGACCATTCGGAATTTTTCGCCGCGCTGTTGAAACCGGTGCTCCAATTCGTACTTGATAATTCGTCCCAGATCGATTTCAGCCAGGCGAATGTGTCCGTAATCATCGTAGTCAATTCGCATGCCTTCGATGGCTTGCAGTTCTTCCACGTCCAGTTTCTCGGCGATTCCTTCAGCCAGCACCACAACACCATCCTGGCGGCCCTTGACCCGGCGCTTGAGAATGGAGCCCTCAATAATATCACAGACCTTTTTAATGGCGATTGTTTCTTCTTGAAATTCTTCGCCGATGATTACATTGGTTACGCCGGCTGCTTTTCCGATTCCAAGAGCCAGATGTCCGGCTTTTCGACCCATGGCCACAACGATGTACCAGCGGTTTGTGGTACGTGAATCTTCCATTAGGTTATGAACAATGGAAACACCCACGTGTCGGGCCGTTTGAAACCCAAATGTGGGAATGTTACCGGGCAGGGGCAGGTCGTTGTCGATGGTTTTGGGAACGTGAGCCACGCGGATTTTTCCTTTTACAGCCTCGGCCACCTTACTGGCTGAAAAGGCCGTATCGTCACCCCCGATGGTAATCAAGTCCGTAATACCCAATTCCATAAATCCCCGAATGACATTGTCCATGCTTTGCTTGCTCTTGGTAGGATTTTCACGCGATGTACGCAAGATGGAACCACCGGTAAAGTGAATCCGGGAAACGTCCTCTATTTCAAGTTTTTGAATGTGCGTGTAATCGCCCCTTGCAAACCAATAGTAACCACCGATAATGCCAATCACTTCCATGCCCTGATTTCTGGCTTCAATTGTGGCGGCACTGATAACGCCATTAATTCCGGGGGCCGGACCACCTCCAACAATAATTCCCAGTTTTCTTTGCTGCGTACTCACAGGTTAAGCTCCTTTCTGAAATTTTTTCTGCATGAAGATTTCATATATGGCTTTAAGTCGTTTTATTCAAATTCTAATAATAATAATCATTTTTTTCCCCCCAATCAAGTGAAAATGAAAGGAGGTTGGATTTTCTTGTCCGTTACCCTTTTATCTTATTTTTAGGTGTTTTCCATCCGTGCTAAAAATAATAGCCCCTTCCCTGTCGGTACGAAGGGTCTGGATGTTCAACCGTTTGAGACGATAAAGGATTTCCGGCGAAGGCTGGTGAAAGCGATTGTGTGCCCCCACCGAAATCACCGCATAACGCGGATGAACGGCTTTTAGGAATGCCAGGGTACTGGATGTTTGACTTCCGTGATGTGGTATCTTGAGTACGTCCGATTTAAGAAGCGTGCCAAATGGAAGCAGTTGTCTTTCCACGGGTTGTTCAATATCCCCCGTAAACAAGAACGAGCGGGATCCGAAACGGATTTTGGCTACCACGGAATGATTGTTTTCTCTGTCCGGAGGATCTGCGTGTCCGATTTGGTGTGAAGGCGTGATCGGATAGAAAATCCAGATGGACGCCCCGTGCCAGTTGAGACGGTGAAAACCGGCGAGGACCGCCCGAAGAGGGATCTTCTTTCGGCGGATACTGTTTCGGTAGAGCCGGTAAATCGGCCGGTCTAAACTGTCTCCATTGTCCCAGATTTCTTCCACGGCCAAATGGGCCAGTAAAAAAGGGGCCCCTCCAATATGATCTTCGTGGGGGTGACTGATCATCATGGCATCAAGACGACTGCAGTGTTCGTATCGTAAATAGGGAAAAACAAGACGTGCACCTGCATCAAATGATTTTGTGCGCGGGCCGGCGTCGATCATCAGAAAATGGCCGTCGGGAAATTCCACAACACTTCCGTCGCCCTGACCCACATCCAGAAATGTCACCTTAAGTGTGGGTTGGAGATGGAGCAGGACGTCGGTGCCGGTCCAGACAAGAAGGAGAAAAATCAGGCCAAGTGATAACTGCCGTACCCTGCGGGGATTGTCGGCAAACCAGATCATTCCCAACAGAATAAAATAGGCCGCAAGATACCAAAGAGAAAAATGCCCGAATGATTCGATGGAACTGCCCGGCAGTCTGCTGAAAAAGGTCACAAATTGAATAAGGCAGGTGAGGAGATATTTAACCGGCACGGCCAGCACGCTTCCCAGAAACGGCCAGATGGGGCCCAGCGAAATCAGCGCAAAACCGAGAGCCACACTGACAAAAACCAGTGGAATGACGACAAGATTGGCCAGAAGTGAGTACGTGGGTAATCGGTGAAAATAGTAAAGCGTCAATGGAAGTGTTCCCAATTGAGCGGTAAATGACACAATCAGAAGCGGCAAGAGTTTAGTGCCCCAAAATCGCTGGAGGCGATTCCGCGGGACAAATCGAAAAAAAGCCAGAATCCGGCTGTAGAACAACACAATTCCAAGAACAGCCAGAAAAGATAATTGAAACCCTGCATCGAAAAGCATGAACGGATTTACCATGAGAAGAACGAGGGCTGCAACAGCCAGACTATTCAGAACAGCCGTCCGGCGCTGGAGCAGGTAGCCGAGCAAAATAATGGCGGCCATGAAAACGGCTCGAATCACAGGAGGTTTGCCTCCCGTGAGAGCGGCGTAAACAATCAGGGCAAAAATAACCAGAATGGTTCGGGGAGTTTCAGGCAAATGCAGGAGGGAAAACATCCCCATCAGCAAAAGAAGAATAAATCCCACGTGAAGACCGGAAACGGCCAATACGTGAATTACGCCTGTTCGGGCAAAGCGCTGCTGAATTGCGGGATCAATTTGGCCCCTCTGCCCCAACAGCAAGCCTTTTAGGAGAAAGGCCTCCTCGGTTTGACCGAGATGGTGTGTGATTTGCAGCGAAAGCCGCTCACGAAGGGAGGCGATCAAACCGGTCCAAAAGAATACGCCCCGTTTTTCTGAAAGAATCTGTACCCGCTCATTCTGTACCAAGTAAAAAACGGCAGAAATGTTTCGTCGGGCCAGATAAGCCCGGTAATCGAATTCACCGGGGTTTCGTTTCCCCGGGGGTTGGCTGAGGTACCCGCGGAGGAAAACACGCTGACCCATTTTCAGCCGAAGGGAGGTATCTTTGGAAGAAACCAGGAGTTTTGCCCGGGCGGGGAAAAGGGAATCCCGATTGAGAACATATTCTGCGTGGAGAATCCACTTCAACCGGCCATGTTGAACCTCCGGCGCCGAGGAGAGGGTTCCGATCAGGCCGGCGGGGTTTTTGATTTTCGAAAGAAGCGAGTTTGCCTGTTTTTGAAGATCGGTTTGCGCGGCGCTCACCCACAAAAATCCCAGCAAAATGCCTGCAAACATTCCGGTACAGGTGCGGATTCGGGCCCGTCTCATAGAATAAAAAAGAAAACCAATCAGTAGAAAAGTGACCGATGCAGCCAAAAGGGGTGAAAGAGAACATCTGAAAAAACGCCCCAGAATACTTCCAAGAATAAAATTGAGGACAACAACAACAGCAGGTTCTTTCACGGTTTATTCCCCCTGTTATTTCCATTTCGGAACACCGTTTTATTAGATAACAAAATTGGCTGAATATTGAAAAACAACTGTTTTGCAATATCTTATTTAACAATAAGATACGATTTTGGCAAATGGAAAATTCTGGTACGATATTTGTGATTTAGGCAGTATCAGCACCCGTACACTTCAAAAAGAATCCCTTTTCGGAAGGTGTCTTTTAAACAACTGCATCGCGTTGAAGCGTTATCCATACGAATGGACAATTGGTTTTGAATAAGAAACACAAGAAAATCTATCCTGAAGGACAAACCGTATCATTTCGTGATGCGCCAAAAGAGGTTCAGAATCTTATGAAAGAACTCGTAGTGATGTGTCCGTTTCGCAAAGAGGCAATTACGGATTTGGAGAATTTGGCCATTCAATTTACCCGCCAGACCGACGGGTGGCAATTTGTATGCAACGTGTGCCCCCATACGACGTGTACCGGTTTTATTCTGGATACCCCTCAACCCTCAGGAAAAAAGGGTACCCGTTTTTTGCGCGCGTAAAATCAGGGCTAAAAATGTCTTTTTCGTCTTAATCAGAAAATAGCACCCAAACTCAGATGCCTTTTTTCCAGCCCACTCCAATGAGTCCGAAAATCAGGACCAGGGAGACAGCCGTAATGAGCAGTCCCAGCTTAAAGCTTCGCGGATCAAAAATAAATTGAATCTTGTGCGTTCCCGGTTGAAGAAAAATCGAACGTAAGAAGTAGTCGGTTTTGTAGATTTTTGTTCGTTTGCCGTCCACAAAGGCCTTCCAACCTGCCGGATAGTAGACTTCGCTGAGTACCAGTTGAGCCGGTTTGACCACAGTTGCACTCAGAACAATTTTGTGAATACTGAAATGTCCGATGATGACCTGATTTTTGGAACTCGCCCGGATGGTAAAGGGAGGATCTTCTTCAATAATGGCCAATTTTTTCGGATCAAAATCCAGTTGTTTCATCCGCCCAAAGATGGCCTTCTTGCCGTGAAGCACCTGAAGGGTATCCACGAAAAATGCACGGGGAAGAACCCCCCGGTTGTACAGCACCTTTTTCCGCTGGCCCTTGAATACTACGGAATACACGCTGTCCGGAACGGGATAGGGGGAGAGTACATATTTTACATTGAGCATGTTCAGGAGTACCTGGTGAAAATGCCATTCGATCGGATTAATTTCCTGAGGCGTTCGGTAGGCCATGCCCTGCCGTCCGTTTCGCGTAACGGGTTTGACATATTTCATAAAAAAGCTCCGCGGCAGCCCGGATTCCGCCAGCATATCCTGGTAAATTTTAATCTTTGCCGCGTGGTAGCCGTACATATTTTGGATCAGATGGTACATGTACCAGTTGGCAGGTTTATCGTCTAAAACCGGCATGATCCGATAGAGTGAGTGGTCATTTTTCAGGAACTGAACCACATCCGTCGCGGCAAAAAAGGATTCCTCACTGGCTTTGGGTTGAGGGTGAATAACCTTAAAATCCACGGCCCAGAGGTCAATAATCACCAGAAAAAAGAGTGTCCATTTCAACGTGCCTGATTGGATGGACTTTTTCAGATAAAGCCAGATCACCCCAAAGGCCGCTGCAAAGAGTAACAGAGCCTTCAGCCCGTCATTCACTGCCATTTTGTAGGCACGTTCCTGAAGAACCGGGCTGCTGATTTTGCCGGAGGCAGCCATGCTTCCCAAAAGCGAACTTTTGGCGACCAGAAGATAGAGAAAGAGCAGAAGCAAAAATCCGCCGAATCCGTAAAGATAGTTCTGGAGCTTTTTCAAAGTGGATTTGTCCAGTTTTTCGAGATTGAGCCGAATAAGGGCAAACAGTCCGATGCCGGCCAGGACGGCTACTGAGAACTGAAGCAAAATCAAGATCGTGTTGGGGGCGCGAAATTTGTTGAAAAACGGCAGAAGTTTAAACATGGGGCCGTAAAGTACCGGGAATTCTTTTCCGAATGAAGCCAACAACGCCAAAATACCCAGAAGTCCGAGGAACCAGGTGGTGCGGCTGCGTTTCAGCAAAAAGGCAAATCCGACCAGAATCAACGGAATGAGACCCATATAGAGCGGGAAATCGGTGAAGGGCATGTGTCCCCAATAGGTTTGCCCGCCAAACCCTACAAACGAGGGGATAAAAAAGGTCAAGATTTCCAAAGGCGAAAAGGACCAGCTTGTGGCGTACGCATAGCTGAGACCGCCCCCTGTTCCGCCGCGAATCGAGTAGTGAGAGTACTCGAAAACGGACAGATTGAGCCAGGCAGAAACCGCCATTCCCAGACCCACTGCCACAGCCAGAAAAATGCCGGAAGTAATGACTGCTTTCCAATTCTTCTTTTTAACGATTGTTTCAACCGCCCAATAGAGGTAAAAAAGACCCACCATCAAAAAGGTGTAGTAAGCAATTTGTACGTGCGCCCGAAGCAGTTGCAGGCCAATTGAGAGACCCAAAAGGCCCAGGTAGAGTATCTTGCGGGTTTCCAGAAGCTCCTCGGTAACCCAAAAAATGACAGGAATCAGGCTGGCTGTGAGCAGTTTGGTGTTGTGTCCAAACGCGGGGTACGCGACAACCTGTGGCTGGAAAAGCATGACGACGGACGAGAAAAGGGCTACAAATGCCAGACCGGTGTGCTTTTTCATCAACAGATACATGAAAAGACCGAACAAAAATAAATTAAGCAGAATCCGTGTAAAATCCGGCAGGGGAAAGACCAGTTTGAACACCCAGATGACGGCATTAATCACATCGCCCAACAAATCCACAAACGGGGCGCTGGACAGGCTGGCGAAGGAGGGCATCCCGCTGAAAATGTAGGGATTCCAGAGGGGATAAACGTGCTGCCGAAAGGCTTCCTTCAAAAAGGGCTGGACACTCTTGGAAGCCAGCGTGTCCGGCGGGAGGAGCGTTTTTCCGGCAAAAATGACCTGATTATAAAAAATCAGCAACAGAACAAACAGAAGCGCCAAAGGCAGAATATTGGGGTGTTTTTCAAAATAGTCCATCCACGAGGAGGATGGTTTGTCAATCCTTTTTGAAGCCTGTTTTTTGTGGGATTTTTTTCGTTTGGATTTTTGAGCCATGGGTGTTCTCCGAATTAACGTTTAAAAGAAAAACAGGGCCGCAAGAACACAAAGGAACGAAGGACAATGAATTCCCTGGTGTTTTTTTGTGATCTGTTTTAATTGTACACATTTCTTCCCAAAAAATCAAGGAGAGATTTAGACGGTAAATGCAACCTACGCCACATTTTTATGGCTTTTTATCAATAGATAAAAGGTAAAGCCGGGAAGCAGCGCCGAGAAAAACCAGTCCATCCCTTTCAAGAGAATTCCATATTTCAGTTTGAAATGATATTGAATGTGAACCGACAGCTTGCTCCGAAACGTAGTTTGTTTGTCCACGTGAAAGCCAGCTTCTTGCAGACTTTGGGCCAGATTTTTTTTGTTAAACGAATTGACATGGCCGTCGCGGTAGAAAGGCGTGTGGCAATGGGGACAGATGATGATTTTGAGCTCCTCGTTGTACGGAACCGTTACAATGAAGGTACCCCCCGGTTTGAGAATCCGGTAAGCCTCGCGCAGCACATCCTCGTATCCCTCAATGTGCTCAATGACCTCCGAGCAGACCACGGCGTCAAAATAGCCGGCTGGCAGACCGGTGTTTTTGATGTCTGCCTGGACCTGTTGAATGTGGTATTTTTGGGCCACCTCTTCAAATTTTTTCAATCGGTTGGCCGAAAGGTCCACGCTCGTGACCACGTGCCCCGCCCGCGCCATGAGGTACGAGAGGTAACCGTCGCCGCAACCCAAATCGACCACGTGAGTTGCCGATTGAGGCAGCTGTTTCAGAACCGCTTCGTAGCGAATCATCTCCTGAAAATACATAGGGGCGTTTTTTTCTGTATTCCAGATATTTTTCTGTGTGGCTACGGTTTCGTAGTACTGTTTGTAGGTTTCTTCATCCATGCAACAACTCCCGGTAAATGCGTACCAATTTTTGGCTTTCTTTTTCCCAATTGTACGTTTCAACCACTGCCCGGTGCCCCGCTTCACCCCATTCCTGCAGGCGGTGGCTGCGGGCCATCTGGAGCAGTTTTTCGGCAAAATCTTCGGGGTTCCCGGCCTCAAACACCAGACCGCAGGCGGTTTCTTCCACAATCCGTTTGAGGGGTGGCGAGCTGCTTACCAGAACCGGCTTCTTTAAATACATGTACTGAAACAATTTGTGCGGAACGGTGGTGTCCGTGTGCGCAATGGACAGGTGGGGAATGAAGCAAATGTCCGCTTCCTGAATGGCCCGGGCACTCTTTTCAAACGGTACCCAGCCGGT
>JAADHR010000114.1 GCA_013151735.1 Calditrichota bacterium
CAAAAATATTTCCTTATTTCCACTTTTTCAAAAACCTTGCGGAGGTCTAAAACCTTCGTAAGGCTAATATTACTTAATTTTGTAAATAGTAAGAAATAAAGACGGAAGATGCAAGGAGAAAGTGGAGATGAGCCATTCGAGTGAAAATGTTTCGCACGCCCGGATCAATGCCCTTTTCACGGGTTTGCCATACACATTAACTTATGATTTTTTTTTGCATTTTAGACAAACACTAACAACGAAGATTATGGAAATTATGGTCTTCATATTGAGCAATGGGAAGTAAGTGACATCATTTACACACTCCTGTTGCAAAAACACTACGGGTTTTAATCCATCTTCCGATTTTTTCCATAAAAAAAGGCCCTATGTGTTCACATAGAGCCTTTCTAAAATTTCCGAATAAGTGGTGTTTATTGAATTTTAACTTCCGCAGGCATAACCATTATTTTCTTATCTTTACGATTGTACACATACAGCTTGGAATGGGCCCCATAATTTTTGACGAGCAACCCATAAAAATTGTCCAGGGCGTATTCATTTTGCCCGATCAGATATTTGTCCAAAACTCTTCCATCTAATGTGAGTTTTTTTATTCCATAAAGATCGGAAACAAGAATATGTTTTTCCCGGAAAACCTTCTTCCCCCTGAATAGAACGCCTTCTGCGTCCTCTTCAATGGCTATCCTCTTTGGAAAGACAAGGTTGGGAGCATGGCTTTTTACCGAATTCCACGCCTTTAGACCGCCAATTTCCCTGATAAACGATCCATCTGAATTCAGAATCAAAATTCGATGCCGTACCCAATCGGCAATGTAGATTTTTCCATCGGAATCAACCGCTATCCCTTCGGGTGTCTTGAGCGGTGCCAGTGAGTCGGGAATCTCCACATTGAAATATTTATTGACTTCCGGTGCGCCCGATGAATTATATTTCAAAATTCGCCCTTCCATGGCATCTGCAACAAGGAATTCCTCCAGATCGCCGTGATACACAGCATCCCGAAAGGAAATATATTTATTAAAATCGGATGCGAGTCTTGACGGTTCCGGAATTTTCGTGGGCGAATTCGTCAGGAGGACATCGTTATCAATCAAACCGCGATACGTTTGGAAATTATTTCCGGGTGAAAGAGCTTCCGATACTTGAGAATAATTCACGCGCTCGGAAAGAGGAATGATCACTTCATTATCATTGGGTTGAACCAAACGGATCGTTTTTTCCACCGGATAATACCCAATCGCCTCAATTTTTAAGAAGAGGGTTGTATTCAGAGGAATGTTTTTCACAACGTAGGGATTTTCCGGATTGGGGGGTTCCAGGACGGTTCCGCTCAAGAATACATCCGCCGCGTAGGGTTTTCCCTTTTCATTGATCACCCAAAGAATTAAATTCGCTGTAATGGCGCCCTTTTTGTCCTGAATGCCGGCATTAATGGCAGAAAATAGATTTTCATCTTTCAAGAGGGAACGCGTAAGGAGATTTTTTGACGGATATATATTTTTCTTGGGCAATCCAAATTTTAACAGCATCCGGTTAATTTTCTCAATGGCCTGTTCTTCCAGATATTCCTTGCTGGCCAATTTTTCATACGAAATGGTCTCTTTTCCTATTTTCAGCAGCTCATCCGGGAATCGGACTTGATCGACATGAATAGACGCCAATACACTAACATCGCCCTGACTGCGGCACTTCTGAAGGGAGGCCTTTGCATTATTATACCAAAACGTCCCCAAAGGCCTATTTTTTGTTAATTCAATGAGTTTTTCAAAACACACCTTAGCGGCAGCGTCGTTATTTTCCCTGCGGAATATTTCTCCCAGGTAATAAAGACTGCGTGCACTTTTTGAGCCGTTGACCAATTCTATAAACATCCTTTTGGCATTTTCATAGTCTCTGGCAAAAAAGAGACTGCGAGCGGCCACATATTCCGCTTCCTTTTGATATGGCGGACGGACATCTTTCAGAATTTTGGCTGCGACCTGGAAATCAGCCTCCTTGCCGCTTTGGGTCGGCTGAATTTCAGCCTTCAGTGCGAATTCAATTCCTTCATAAAATGTGGTTTCATTTGATTTTTGATAGCGTGTAATTTTGAATATCTTTTCTAGCTGTTTCAAATAATATTCGCGTTTTTCTCCGATATTGGTGGCTGCCCGCGGGAGAATATCACGAATCATTTCAAGGGCCAAAGCCAATTTGTCCTGAGTGGTGCCGGTTAGAATATTCGACCATAAATCCTCCCCCAGCTCCAGACGGACCAGCCCCAATAATTTGCCTTTTTCCCTCTTAATAATTTGACTTTCGGGATTGAAACTATTCAGGGCTTGTTTTAAGATACGCAGGTCGGAACGATTTTTTGAGACTGAAAACTGTTCAAAATCAATTGTATATTTCTTTAATTTGGCTTCTTCAACCAGGACTTTTAATCTCGGATCCAAAATCGGAAATGGATTTTTCTTCACAAATTTGACCAGATTCATCTGGCTGTTCGTCAAATCATTTCTTAAGTATTGAAGAATTCCCAACCAAAAATAGGCCTCGGGAATAGACTTTGTCACTCGTGCATAATAGCTTGTATTCTCATCCGTAAGTTCAATAAATTCTTTTGTGTTAAGAGATTTTGTAAATTGAACCAGATTTCCTCTTCTGAATAATATTTCCCCGGAATAGGTTCGGGCATTTCGAAGATTGGACAGTTGCTTCTTGAACTCACTTGAATATCTGATATTCTTGGTCACCTGAAATAAATTCAGATACTTCATTGCTTCCAAATAATAAACGGCAGGAGCGTATCGTTTTTTCTCAACCAATTCCATTCGTTTTAATACGTCCAAATACTTGCATTTCAAGAAATAGCCTTCGGCGGTTTGAAGAGATGACTTCTTTTTTTCAGCATCTGAAATGGTGTTGAACGAATTCTCATCCAGGTTTTGATACAGCTTTCCAAGCAAAAAATAAGCATCATTCATTCGTAAAAGGGCAGCAAGCTTCAGCTCATTAAACGAATTGGGGTTGTTTCCAACGGCTTTAAACGCAGAATGGGCGCCTTTGAGTTCATTAATGAGCTCAGAGAAATTAAACGAAGGGTTCATAATTTGAAAGAATTGATAGAGTTTTAGAACTGCATCGTCATATTTTGATTCCGCCCCCATATATTGTACAATCATTTTTAGTGAATCTGTTTCTCCTGTACCCGTACGATTAAAATCATCTACAGCAAGTTTGAACAGGGAACCCGGATTTTCGCCTGTCTCCGCGCGCCTGAACAAACACCATCCCTTTTTAAAAAGGGCTTGTTGGTAGAATTTCGGGTATTGGAACCTGAAATTGTCATTTAAAACCACCCGGCTGAACAATTTATAGGCCTTTCGAAAGGAATCCCTGGCCTGGCCGATCTCATTGGAGCTGAGACCCATGTTATAATAACTTTCTGCCATAAAATAATGGGCAACCCCGGCATTATCCGGATTCATCTTCGCCCAGCGTGCAGCGAATTTAATGACGTCCGTATATTTTTCCTGATTAAATAAATTCAGAATCGGAGTTTTTGTAAACTCCTGCGCATTAACACTCTGATAAAAAATCACAATAAAAATAAACAAAATTATATTTTTTTGTCGCATCTGCACTCCAGAATCGATCATTCTCCAATAAACACCCTTCCGGCCTGATTTACTTTGGACAAGGACAATCCATCAATATAAAACAGAAGACCATTTCGCACAAAATATTTTTTCGGAATATCCTCATTGCGCACAAGCTCGTGGGTGTCCACTGTCAGTTTTACACCGCTTGAAGGAAAGTTAAACCAAAAATAAATTTTACCATGCTTATAGGGCGTATATTTCCAGGTTCTAATCACTTTTGCAATTTCATTGCCGGCATACGAATGCCCGGGACTGATAACATCGGTAATTGAATTGAATTCCAACTCACCATTTCGCAAAACAGTTGCCCGAATTTTTACATCCGCCGTTTTGTCGATCATTTCAATCCGTTTCCAGTTCAGCTTTCTCAATTGACTCGTCTTCGTGTCAATCTGGAAAATCAGGTCCTTGATAATGGGACCTGTAATCAGGATCCCCTCAATTCCGGGACGGGGAGGAATGGAAATTTTTTCCTCAATGGTTGCCAACGGGATCATTGAATTATCGGGTGGCAGCCGATGCAAAAGAATGAGGCGCACACTGTAAAAAAAGAGAACCAAAACCAGAAAGATCGTCAGATATATCAATCGGATTTTTGTTTTGTCTCTCGTATTTTTTTGGAATTTAGCCATTGACCCCTCGATTATTGGCCCATTCTGGGCTAAAAATCAATTTGCAAATTTTCACGCCGGCGACCATTTCTATCGCGCTCAATTACAACCCTAACGTTTTTGCTATTTTTAATATCATTCAATGTCCCGCCAACACACCCATAAAGAATGTTTTGGTATTTTGCAGAATTAAATTTCTGAATGATATCTATTATTTTGTAATAGGGAATTTCATCCGGAGACCGCAAAAGTACAAAATAATTTGAGGACGGATCAGAATTCGCTTTCTTTAACAATTGATCGAGCTTTGCTTTCATCTGATTCCCGGGAAAAATATTTTTCTTGAGCAGGACATCAAGAGCCCTCTTTGTTTTGGTTTGATTTAATTTTGCGGGGCTCATATAACTGAATTTTTTTTCAATCTTATCCATTACCTTACTGATGAGAGCAGTTGCGCGGTCATCTATCCAGAGAAAATCACCATTATTCAACAATTGAATGACAATTTGAGCTCTTCCTCTCTCTGAAATCGGCGTGGGTACGGGCAGTTTCTGTTCTTTAACAGTTAAACGGACCACCGTTACCGTCACCATAAAAAAGACCAGAAGGATAAATATCATGTCAATTAATGAGATTAACTGAACCTTCCGAAAATCATCTTTTTGTTTTCTAAAAGCCAATTTTCATCCTGTCGTTTTTGCCAGTGTTCTAAAAATGACCCGGGGAATGGTATCTTTATACGTGCTGCATTCCTGCAGGATATAATTAATAATCTTAAATTCAACATTTTCTTCAGCCCGAATTTCAACGGTGTTTTCAATGGACGGCTTGTGAAAATGCTCCTCTTTATATTGATAGATGGCATTTGAGATAAGCTGACAGGCATCCGTATTTTTAAAGGCCTGATCCTTCATTTTCAAGAAATTTCGAGGAAATTCGGCGAATAAAGAATCCTTTTTGGCCATCAAGAATGCTTCACTCCGAGAAATGGAATCCCCATTGAATGGTTCCAAAACATAAACAACTCGAGGACTGTCGGGGTTGTTTTTCTCTTTATATTGAATCTGAAACAACAGGGTTGTAATAATATCATCCACGGCAACATCTTCGCTTCCCTCGGCCTGCGGCAACTGGATATCGGGAGGTTTTGTTGCGGCCTGGCGAGCGGTTTTTGTTTCCATGGAAAACTGCATGGTCACCAGAAAGAAAATCAACAGCAGAAAAATCACATCAATCAGGCTGGGGAACTCTAAATCATGCAGCTCATTTTGTTTTTTGAATGCCATCGATCGTCGCCCAATTATAGTTTTTCAGATACCTGAACATAAATTTCTTCCCATTTCGAAAAAATCCAATCAAGCTTATTCTTATAAAAATAATACAGAATGACCAGTACAATTCCTGTGACCAATCCCATGATGGTCGTCCAGAGCGCTTCATTGATTCCGCCTGCCAGCATCTTTACCAGTTTCAAGTGGGTGGTATCCGGGCCCAGTGTTGCCAGATGAGCAAAGGCCACCGAAATACCGGTAACCGTCCCGAACAGGCCCAAGAGGGGAGCCGTGGCCCCCAAATTCCACAACCAATCCAAAAAGGATTTTCGTTTCAGTGTTTCCAGTTCTGACGAGGCCCGATTTTCAATGGCTCGATCCACCTCTGCCGAGGCCTCCAACCATCGGTATCCGTTAATTTTGTGATTTCCAAGACCGGCCTGAATAATTCGTATAGTCGGATAATTCATGTAACCATTTCGGGTCAAATCTTTTTCAATTTTCTCGATTTTCTTTTTCCCCATATTTTTCCACCATGTGGCATATTCACTTTCCAGCAGGTCTAAATCGATAATTTCCTCTCCGTTCTCCCCTTTTACCATAGGAGGCGATTCGACCAGTTTGTAGGCCTCGTTGATCAGCTTCTGCCATTTTTGAAGCAGTTTAATAAACTCGTCGGAGATTCTTTCTGTATATGTTTTGTCATAATTCAGCAAATAGAGCGAAGATTTCAATCCTATCTTTTTGAATGGAAAAATCTTTGACAAACTCAAGTTTCTCATAGTGGTGATCCAAATGATTATCCCGATCAGAAGCGACCACCAAATCATGTGAAACGCCAGTTTTCCGAGAATGGTCGAGCGCTCATAAATAATCCCTTTCCCCAGGATCTCGAGAGGAAAACGGCCGCTGAGCGGGTTATAATGCCACCAATTAACCGACTGCTTTTCTGCAGAAGCGCTTAGTGAGCGTCCGCTAATGGCCCAGGCCGTATCCGAAAGAACGGTTCTGTCTCCGCTGTTCAGCCCCTCAATCCGAAAAAAGTAGCGCTTTCCAATTTCCAGGTTTTTGAACGTGACAAGATTGGTGCCCGACACATTTTCACGGTGGGCATTTTGAAACAGACTATCGTTTAGCGAATAGTAGGCCACGTATTGAGGGATCTTTGAAAAATCAATTTCTTTGACGGATTCCCCGTCTTTTGAATAGAGCATCCATTTGACGGTGTAGTCCACTTTTTTTGGAATCCCCAGAATATTGTTCTGTTTGGCCCGTGCAATATCCGTAATATGAATCACAAGATGATCCTGAGCAGCGCCGGCTGGAATGCCAAACGCCAGAATCAGGACGATCAGGACGATAATTGAGATGAGTTTAGTTTCGTTTTTCATAGAATTCTCCCTCGAATTAAAGAATAATTCGCCTGTATCTGCCGTACAAGTCTTCAAAAACATTTTTTTTGCCCCTTTTAATAAAGTCTATTATTTGTTTTATATTTTGATCGGTAAACAAACTCCCGGCCCGTGAGTACGGGAAATATTTTTTTACACTCAGGAATTCTCCGGCAATATCCGACCGTTTTTCCATGGTTTGAAGAGAATCCGCCTTTTCAGCCAGCCGAAAGTCAACATAGGCCCTCAACAGGAATACATCATCTTCAACCATCCGATCACCCAAATAAGGCAGATAAATATGATCAGGCAACGGGGTCACGACGGGACGAATGCTTTTGCTCAGAACGTCTCTGGCTGCTGAAAAGTCACCGCGGTCAATATAAATTTGGCTCAGGACAAGAACACTGTACGGGAAATCCAGTTCTCTTTTGAGCAAGGAAACAGCATCGTTGATCTTGTTCATTTTATAAAGGGAATAGGCTTTTAAATAAACGATAGCCGGAAGAGTTTTGTCCACATGATGGTTAACCCATACGTTGTCGCTGTTGCACAGGTGGACTGCTTTTTTGTATTCCTTGTTCAGGATGAGACCCTGGATGTAATTCAAAAAGGATATTTTGTTAAGCTCCGCGTCAATCTCGCGGCGGCTATTCTTAACAAGGGTGGCTTTTTCGTAATACTTTGTCGCCTGAATCAATCCTTTTTGGATGGAATGAGTTTTCATTAATTCTATATCGCCCAAACGCAAATATGCGGAAATGGGATAGCCAAAGAATTTCGGATTTTTGGCCTCCACAGCCAGTGCGAACTCCTGTGCGCCGTATGTATCCCGTTTTTTTCGAAATTCCTTGATTCCAAGTTCGTACCAATGCTGGGCCGTCAGAGGGGTCCAATTGAAATCCATTGAAAATCGTTCGTAAGAAGACCCCAGCGCACTCTCACTGTTCGAAACATAGGCCCAGTCGAATTTGGGTAAATAGTCATTAAACTGCGAGAAATAGCTATTTTGCGACAGATTAAGACTCAAGCCAACTGTCAATGCTTCCGTGGTGGAATTTGTTCCCGCGCGCAATTTGATCGGAATATTCAGAGAGGTTCGGGTCAAATCGTATTCAAAGCCCAGGAACCAATCCGGTGTGCGTTTTGTTCCGGGGACCATTTCCACATCGGCCGAAAGCAGCATCGCGTCCACCCAGGGGATTCCCGTTTGCGGAAACAGAGCAATTCCGGTTCGTGCAGAGAAAGGAATCCTGTTGGATTCGCCTGATTGCAATTTCAAATCGGGCTGGTTGATATTCTTTAACATCATTCCCAGCCGAAACCATTTGAATTCCGGATAATACTTTAGCCCAATATCCAGAGCCGTTGCGGATGCCTTGTTTTGAAAGAGGTTTTGTGACAAAAACTTTATACTGGTGCCCGCGCCAAACTGCTGTCCGAAAATATAAAAGGAGCGACCAAAGGTAAGAAACAGGGCCCTCTGCACATCGGAAAAGGTGCGTCCGGTAAGATAATTGGCGTCCGTGCGTTCTTCAAAGTTTCCGGAGCTTAAATCGAGATAGGCTGCTCCGATGTTCCATTTCCGCAGTTCACCAAGCGCCGGATTTTCAGAAAGACCTGAGATAAATATTTCCAGAGGAACGGCTATTCCCAAATAATTGTAAGACGTGTTGGCAAACAACTTTGTTAACATCACCGTTGCACTAACTCCCTCTCTGGAAAGGGTCGCCAGTCCACCCGGATTCCAGTAAATCGCTCCGGCGCCATCGGCCAATCCCGTATACGCCCGGCCGATTCCCAGGGCTCTGGCATGCACGCCATATCGCAAGAATTCACCGGCCTGACCCGCCGCTTCCTGCGAAAAGCTGGTCTGGACCGTTAATCCGAAAACCAAAAAAATTGTAAAAAATAGCTGAATGCGTTTCATATAAGAATCCTAATCCGCCTCCGGCAAATTTTGCCTTGTTTAATTCATACTCTCATTTTTTTCGCGTTTTCGTAGATGTTGCGCTGTAAAAATCCCGTCTATTTCAAAACAGCGATTTTATAGTAGGCTTTCGCTCCATGAATCACACACAAATAACCGCCATTTGCAACAAGCTCCCCTTTTCCATTCCTGCCATCCCAGAAAAAATCGTGTCCTGCGGAATCCTTGTGTAATTTTCGAACCAGATTCCCAAAATAATCATAAATCCAGACCTCCTGAACCTTTGCATCCTTTACACGGATAATAGCAGGTTTTCCGCCAGAGGGATCGAATGGATTGGGAAATGCGACAATGTCTTCCCGCAACGGCTCCCAGTAAATCGTTTTGCAGAGGGGCTCGCTTACATTGCCGGCCGCATCAACCGCCCGCAAGCAAATTTCAACCGCCGTGTTCGGATTGATCGTCAACATTTTTGAAAAGGAGGTCTCTATTTGATGCTGGGCTACAAATGAAATGGTGTCCTGCAAAACGCCATCCTGATAGAGAATAAGCGCCTGCACTTTTCCCGATTTCTGATCGCTCAATTCCGCCCGAATGACCAGTTCAGGGGACCCATAAATCCAATTCTTTCCCTCAATGGACTCCACATTTGGAAGAGTCAGGCTGGTCAAATGCGGCGGCGACATATCCTGACGAGAAGCGGTGACGGCCGACCAGTTCACGTCCCGGCCAAACTGATCCACAGCCCGAACCCTGTAATAATAAACCACATCATCCTGCAATCCGCTAAACACCGATGAGGTGTCGGTGGTTGTTTTCTCTTGAAGCACTCTGGAAAAGGTTGAGTCGTCGCTGCACTGTACGGTGTACGTTGCACTCAAATAAATGGGTTTCCAAACGATCTCATTGGATGAACCGGCGGTAAACTCGGGCTCATCATAAATGATTACGGCGGTAACGGCCGGATAAAATAACACGGACCGCTTTCCGGCTTCCTGATTTTCATTATTCAGCGAATCAAAGGCCGCCACTCGATAGTGAATGGTCTGAATGCTCGAATATGAAGCGGTAATCGTATCACGAAAAGATGTTGCGGAGGCCGGGAGTGTTTTTATCAGACTATTTTTTTTGTACACATGAATGCCCGCTACCCCGATTCCGGCATCGTGAGCAGGACCCGCCCACGTTATTTCAATCCTGTTCCCCCGGGTTTGAGCGGCCGACAAAATATGCAGCGTGTCCGGAGGAGTCGTATCAATAAAAACCTTCACCTGCGGGGCATCCTGTGCGGTGGGTTCATATTTATTCCCCAACGGATACAATGCCAGTGCCCGCGATTGGGGAGCATGGGCATTATCCCGACCGGATAAATAAAAATAGTATCGGCCGTCCGGAAGAGTTTCTGCAAAAAAACTGGTAACCTGGGCCAGTGAATCGTAATCCTGAACATCAAAAACTGTCCATTCACCTTCCAGTGTGTTCTTTTTCCAGAGAAAAACGGAGTCCACGCCGGCGGAATCTGATGCTGAATAGGCAATCTGAACAGCCGGTTTTGAGTACCAGTTGTGGTACCATCCCGGGGATCCGGATTCTGCAATCGACCAATCGCTCATTCGGGGAGGTGTGTCATCCTGGGTTGACCAGACCGTGTTCGACCAACCGGTCATGCTTCCGTCTTTTCGAATCTCCCGAACCCGGTAATAATAGGTTTGTCCATTTTTTAAATTCTCAAAAGTGGCACAGGTATCTGTGGTGACAACACTGTCACGTTTTCCTTCAAAGGCTTGATTTTCAGACCGTTGAACCTCAAAATGATCCAGATCATCCATACTGTACCAGCACACCACATTTTTCAGTCCTGCGGTTATTTCCGGCTCGGTCAGCATGGTGGGGTGTGGTTTGTAAACAACGGTTACTAAACCACCGGTTTGCTGTGTATTTTTCAAACTATCAAAGGGCTGAATCTGGTACTGATAGCGGGTTTGAACAACCGGCGGATTCCTTAAAGAATCAAAATAGGCGGTTTGGTCCTTCGGAATTTCTGCCAAAAGCTGGCCGTTACGGATGATTCGGTAGCCTGCCAGGCCAATACCAAGTGGCGCATCCTGTGAGGATGTCCAGGAAAGACGGATCACATCTTCCACTTGCTTTCCTGAGGCCGAAACGGCTGAAGGGGGCTGGGTATCGATTTTTACTTTGGCCTGGGGCACATCACCCGACTGGGGGACATATTTGTTTCCCAGAACAAACCATTTCCCTTCGTGAGAAATAGCCGCATGGGCGTGGTCCCGTCCCGTAATGAAAAATTCGTACCAACCGTCATCCAGTGTGGAATCAAAAGAAGAGGCCCATGTTTGAATGGAATCCAAATGAGCCACCGTTTGAATCAAATGCCAGGATGTGGTCGCATCTACACGGGAATAGAGAAACAGGGAATCCAGTCCCGACCCATCTGCAGCCGAAAAAAGCAGGTGAATTTTCGAGCGATTATACCAGCCATGCTGCCAATCGGCAGAATCCTCTTCTGCAATTTTCACACCCGTAATTTCAGGCGGATCGGAATCCTGCCGGGAATGTACCGCACGCGACCATCCCGTTTCGCTGCCATCCTGACGCACCTGTTTAACCCGATAGTAATAGGTTTTGCCGTTTTCCAGCATGGTTTTTGTCACACACGTGTCCTGAACGTTCAGGGTGGCCAATTGATTTTGAAAAAGGGAATCCGTGGCCACCTGCACTACATATTTTTCCGTATCCGATTTGGGCTTCCAGCATACCTGATTCTGCGTCCCCGCCGTAGCACCCGGTTCCGCATACATCACAGGATTCGCCCGGTACCAGATGGAACGCGTTCCTCCGGACATTTGCACATTAGTTAAGCTGTCAAACGGCTGAATCTGATAGTGAAGTTCCTGATCGGACCGAAGCGGGGGATTGAACACATCCGAAAAACTCGTATCGGCAGCGGACACGGTTGCAATGAGGCTCCCGTTTCTGAGAATGCGATAGCCGGCTAATCCAATTCCAATGGAGGAGTCATGAGAGGCCGTCCAGTTCAGATGAATAACCTCGTGCTCCTGCCGCACCGCCAGCGTGACCGAATCCGGGGGGGTGGTATCGATTTTAATCCTCTGCAGGGGTTGATCCGACAAGAGGGGTTGATAGCTGTTTCCATAAACAATCAGGTGATTCCCATGCGATTCCGGTGCGTGGGCATGGTCCCTTGCCGTTACAAAAAACCGATAGTCTCCATCCGGAAATGTTCGAATCAGCGTATCAGAAACCACGGTACTGGAATCATACGAATCTTTGGCCAAAAAACGAATCCAACGGCTATCCGCGAGGCGTATTCGCCAGAGAATCACCGAATCGATTCCGGCAGAGTCGGAAAATGCGTACCGCACATGAAGAACCGATTGATTAATCCAGCCGTGATAATAAGCGGAAGAATCCATTTCGCCGATGGAAAATTGATGCCGCACGGGCGGGTCCAAATCCTGAGTGGACCAAACCACGTTGGACCAGTTGGTTTCGCTGCCATCCGACCGAACCTGTTTCACCCGGTAATACACTCGCTGTTGATTTGCAAGACCTTGTACCGTGTAGCAGGTATCGGTAGGAGTGGCTGAATGAACATCGACGGTAAATCTGGCATCGGCCGCCCATTCAAGCACGTAGTGATCGGTCTCGCCTACGGGCGACCAACAAACCACATTGGAGGTTCCCTCCGTGTAATGGGGTTCGGAGAACATCCTGGGCTTTGCCCAGAAGTGAAAAACAGCTCCTACGGCTTTTGTTTGAATATTTCCCAAACTGTCGTACGGCTGAACCTCATATCGCAGAAACGCATCTGTCTCCGGCAAAGCCGCCATTGATTTGGCCAGCGAATCCGAATAGGATGTCTGCGTTCCGGAGATATCTGCCAGGAATTGACCGTCCCGGTAGACTTTGTATCCTTTCAAACCAATCCCAGGATCAACCGGCATCGTCCAGTGAATCTGAATCACATCCCGGTCCTGGCGAAGGGTCAGGGTAAGGGTATCCGGGGGCGTTACATCCACATGAAATTTTAGCTGTGCCGTATCCGGGATTCCTTTGTTTCCATCGGCTATCCAGGCTGAAGCGGTTTGTAACCCTGCACCGTGCGATTCCGGGGCATTGGAATTATCCTTGCCCGTAATACTTACTTCATAATAACCATCCGCAAGATGCCCGGTTAAAAAATGAAAATTCGCAACATTTACAGAATCGAAATCGTTTGTTTTAAAAAGCATCCAGCCAGATGACCCGCTGTTTCGGAGAAACAGGTAAGAGGAATCAATTCCGGATGTATCGGCCATTGTATATTGAATCTGGAGAGAATTTGTATTCGTCCAATTTCCAAACCAGTTGGCATTGGGAACCGATATCCGGGATACCACAGGGGGAAGATCATCCTGAGTTGAAAAAGACGGCACGGCTGAAAAATCACCCACTTCCGGAAGAGCGGCCCCTTTTTTCTGACGTACCAGGCGTGCTTTAAATGAATAGCGGTGAAAGGGCGTCAAATTGCTAAAGGGGAAATAATTCTTATTGAAATCCTGAATAGCAGAAGGGAGGACCGTTCCGGTGGTTTCATCGGTTCCTAAAATATTAATCAGGAGAATAGAATCATCTGCGGCCGGGGTGTAATCAATCTCCCAAAATATTTTGTTGTTTCGCCCTTGCGTGAAACCGGGTTCGGGCAGCATACGCGGAATCGGCAGATCGGCCGTATATGTAGCCGACTGAATCCATTGATTCAGGGCATCCTGGGTATGAAATTGCACGGAAAAAACAGAGACTTTTTGTTTTTGTGCAAATGAAAAATGGGGCAATGTAAATAGGATCAAAAAGAAAATACTCCCAAAAAGAGAAAAATACTTTCTCATGAAGACTCCGTTTTAATTCAGACAGGAAGTAATTTGAAATGAAATCCAATAAAAACAAGACATGGAGATGTCTCGTAATAGAGACACCTCCATATTAAAATAATTCATTTTCTGTTCAAGAACAATGATTTATTTTAGCAAAAGCAGTTTTGAAGTGTTTTGAAACAGAATTTGTCCAGAATTGGAGACACGAATCGTGTAAAAATAGACGCCCGTGCCGACATCCTGCCCCTGTGTATTTTTCCCGTTCCAGGAAATTGTATAAGAACCAGCCTTTTGCATTTTGTCTTCTATAGTTGCAACTTTCATACCCAGAATATTCCAGATTTCAACCTGAACTTGTCCCTCTTTCGGTAAATCATATGTAATATTCGTGGTCATATTAAATGGATTTGGATAATTCTGATACAATTTAAAGACCTTGGGAAGACGGTATTTTCTAAAAAAGGCCTCCCGTCCGCGGCTGTTGCGGGCAATCTCCCAGCCGTTTGTGGGATATCGCACAATGGGTGACCATCCGCTTTCGATCGTTCCGACGCGGACCTTCAATCGGAAAAAAGCCGTCCCGTCCGCCGATTGAAACAGCGAATCCACATAGCAGGTAGAGGTGGTCCAGCCGCTTTGGGAAATCAGGTGAAGCATTTCAGCCAATTTCGAATCAAAATAAGCATTGCTGTCGGCGATCTCCGCCCAGTACTCGGTGGTGCCAAAGGGCGTTTTTATTTCATCCCAACAAAAGCTCCTGAAGGAAGAGGGACGGGGAATGGGCGCATACAATTGAATTTCAACAAATACTGTATCACTCTCATTCTGGATATTCCCAACGGCATCAAAGGGAAACACCTGCCAATATTGGTCCAAAATATGATCAACGGGAACCTTTTTATCCGTAAAATGAATCCTGTTGTCGGATGAGGCGGGTACAACCGCCACAAGAGAATCGGTTCGGCGAACGTAATAGCCCTTTACCCCGCTAATATTGTCTGAGGAGGCATCCCAACTGAGATACACGTCGACGGAATCCGTTACATTTTTGGAAGCGACTGTGGAGTCGATAGCCAGGTGCGCCACCTTTCGGGGCGGAACACCGTCGTAGTAGGCTTTGGCCGAATCGAGGCCGAAATAGGCATTCGACCAGGGGGAAACGTGCCCCCAGCGATCTTTTGCACGAACGCGCAAATAGATTTTGTTGTTATTTAAGGTTACAAAATAGGGACGCACAATTTTGGCCGCTCCGGCGTTGGCTGCCTGCCAGCCAGACGAAGAAAAATGATGACCGAAAGCAGGATCAATGCTCACACCCACCTGACAGCTGTCCGCGCCATACGTTTCTTTGGTCCATTTGAAAGCCGCATTCAACCAACCCCACTCGACTGTAACGGAATCACGAAAATAGGTCACGGTATTGGGTTTCACCTGCGGCGTAAATGTCCAGTACGGGTCAACAGCCACGTGCACCGTGTCCGAACTCGATTTCTGCCCGAAGCGGTCGATCGTGACCACATTGTACGCATAGGATTTTTGAACAGTCAGGTTCGTGTCCAGAAAATCGGTTGTGCCGGGGACCAACGAGGCAATTTGCTCGCCATCCCGAAACAGAAGAATAGAAATTGCCGGTGTAACACGCGGCTGCCCCGGTTTATCCTGCCAGGTGAGGTAAACCTGCCCTCCGGCAGGATGCGCATTTATGGGAGGTGCAGCGGGTAGAGCCTGTGCCTGTACATCCTGAATGGGCGGATATTTAATGTATGGAATTGTTTCCTCCGCGCTCCAGGCCGTTTCCAGTACCCCATTCGGGCACATCTGGGAAGTCACAACAGCCGGAAACTCCTTCACCTGAAAACGATAAACAAACCCCTTTTCGGGGTTATAAAACGAGTAGGACTCTTTTCCGAAGACGGTGTCAATTTTTACCGGAACCGTGTCTTTTTCCCGAAAAATGCGCACGACATTTCCCCAATTGGAAGATAGATTCGGGGTGGGACGCCTCCAGAAAATGGTCATCTTTCCGGGAA
>JAADHR010000115.1 GCA_013151735.1 Calditrichota bacterium
TATTTCACCGCGCTTAAACAAAACCGAATCGCCGGGAGCGAGAGAAAATCGGCTCACTTTATCGACCGTTTTCCAGGGGGATGCCGGGCTGAGGCCGCTATTACTGTCCTTACCGTGCGAAGCATCAACAAAATAGGTTCTGGCAAAGCCTATTCCGGGCCAAAGCAGAAGGAGCAGAAGCAGTATTTTGGAATAAATGTTCTTCATATTTTGCCAAATTGGACGTGCGTAGCCAACACCAAATGAGAGCAGTGTGTGGACAAAATGTAAAGAACGCCCTGCGCAATAGCAAGCAAAAAATCCAAAACAAAGAATTAGGGACAATTTTTTGTGCCTGACTATTTTGTGGCAAATTTTCCTATTGTGAAAAACGCTTCACTTTTTGAACTGAGACAAGAACTGAGACAAGGTAACCTTTTTTTAAGAAGATTACCTTGTCTCTTTTTATCTCTTTTTAGTTTCGTTTTCGGTTGATTTTATTTGTGGTTTGTGTGTAAATTAAATAGGGAATGGAGATTTTCGTTGTCTTTTCCATTTGCGCATTCGCGGCCTTTTTTTCTTTTGAATGGTTTTTAAACACAGCCGGATTACCCAAATAAATGCAAACACATTTCACGATGGAGTTTATCATGCATTCTGAAAAAATATTCTTAAAGAGATTTAGCCTGGCTTTACCTTTTGGGCTCATTGTGCTATTTCTCCTGTTTACCCGACCCTTAAATGCCGGTGTAAAGATCGTGCAAACACCTCCTCAACAGGCCGCAAATCGTTTTTATGGCGGGAATCGCCCGCCGCTTTTACCGAATCCACTCATTAAACTGCCCATCGGTGCTGTG
The DNA here is from genome assembly GCA_013151735.1 of Calditrichota bacterium. Taxonomy (NCBI): domain Bacteria; kingdom Pseudomonadati; phylum Calditrichota; species Calditrichota bacterium. Next base: position 837 of record JAADHR010000115.1, read on the forward strand.
CAGCCCGAAGGATGGATCCGGCATCAATTGGAATTGATGGCCAAGGGTTTTACGGGACATCTCAGTGAAATAAGCACATATTGTAAGATTAAAGATAACGCCTGGGTAAGCCCCAACGGGCGAGGGGAAGACGGTTGGGAAGAGGTCCCTTATTGGCTGAGGGGTTACATTGAGCTCGGCTATATTTTGAATGATAAACGAATCATCAATGAATCGAAGCAATGGGTGGAGGGGGTGTTGTCCGGTCAGGCTCCCAACGGATATTTTGGGCCGCGGGCGAACTGGGAAAGGGCTCAGGTTTCCTTCACCACACGGCATGATATCTGGCCCAATATGGTTATGTTGTATGTTTTACGATCCTATTATGATGCCACGCATGACCCCCGGGTAATCAAATTGATGACAAATTATTTTAAATGGATGAAAACCATCCCGCTGCAGGATTTTCTGCCCGGAACCTGGCAGAAGTGGCGCGCAGGGGATAATTTGAACAGCATCTACTGGCTTTACAATCAAACGGGACAAAAGTGGCTTCTGGAGTTGGCATTGGTCAATCACGATCAGACAGCCGATTGGGCGGGGAATATTCCCACCTGGCACGGGGTTAATCTGGCGGAAGGCTTCCGGGAGCCCGCGCAATTTTACCAGCAAATTCACGATCAACGGTATTTGGATGCCTCCGGTTGGGCCTACCATGCGTTTATGGATGTGTACGGCCAGGTGCCGGGAGGCATGTTCGGAGCTGATGAAAATGCAAGAAAGGGCCACACGGGGCCCCGGCAGGCGGCCGAGACCTGTTCCATGGTGGAATTTATGCACAGTGATGAGCTTCTGCTCCGGATTTCGGGAAATGTTGTGTGGGCGGATCGCTGCGAAAATGTTGCCTTTAACTCCCTTCCGGCCGCCATGACACCCGATTTAAAGGGATTGCATTATCTTACGGCGCCGAACATGGTTCAACTGGACAGAAAAAGCAAGGCGCCGATGCTTGAAAATGGAGGCGATATGCTCTCCTATAATCCCTGGAAATATCGCTGCTGCCAGCACAACGTTTCTTTTGGCTGGCCATACTATGCTGAAAGGCTTTGGATGGCAACACGGAACAACGGATTAGCCGCCGTGTTTTACGCCCCCAGCACCGTATCGGCCAAAGTAGCCGACGGAGAAAAAATTATTATTCAGGAAAAGACAAATTATCCCTTTGATAAGGCGATTCATTTTAAGCTTACTCTCAAAAATTCAACACAATTCCCGCTTTATTTCAGAGTGCCGGGCTGGGCCTCTAACGCACAACTCAGAATAAATGGTCGGAAAGTTCCACGTCACATTGAGCCGTCAAAATGGATTTCAATCAATCGTGTCTGGAAGAACGGCGATCAGATCGAGCTGATTTTCCCGATGAAGGTAACCGTGAAAATCTGGAAGAAGAACAAGAACGCCATTTCCGTCAATCGGGGTCCGCTCACCTATTCATTGAAAATAGGCGAACGCTGGGTGCGGTATGGCGGTACCGATACGTGGCCGGCTTACGAGGTTTTTCCCACCACGCCGTGGAATTACGGGTTGATTGTCAATCTGAAAAAACCCGAAAAATCCTTTAAGGTGATCAAACATTCCGGGGAACTGGCTTTTCAACCCTTCTCATTAAACAATGCCCCCATTAAAATTCTGGCCAAAGCAAAGCGAATCCCGGGTTGGGGGTTGGAAAAAAACGGATTGATTCAAGAAATCCCAAAAAGTCCGGTTTATGTGAATGGGCGCACCGAAACGATTACGTTGATCCCGATGGGATGTGCACGGCTTCGGGTATCCGCATTTCCCCGAATCGGGGAAAAGGGAAACTAAAATCAGCAGACTGAAAAAGCGGCATCCATTATTTGGATCAGGGAATGGCCAAATGTTGAAGCGCCCGGTTATTTTTACAACCAGGGTTTCGTGCAGTTTAATTTCAACAGGAACAGGTTGTAAAGCGTCGTGAACGCGGAAGGGGGGCCTTTTGGAACGCCTCCGTTAGGGATGCTTAAATGCCCTTTTTCCAATGAACAGCGCAAAATTCAGTGGGTTCAGTTACGGTCCCGGCGACTGGCGGATTTGCCTGTTTTTTGTGGGGAAGAGCAGCCCCCGAGAGTATCCCCTAAAATCCTTTCAAACAATCCCAAACCGGTTGTCTATTTTTATAATTTGTGTTGAATAGTCTCCAATTCAGATTGAACCCGCGGATATGTCCATTTTCACTGGCCCGAAAAATTCAAAAAGTACACCTGCTAACTATTTGTTAATTTAGTTAAATAGCAAATAAATGACTAAAGATTTCAAAAATTATTTTGCACTGGTACGGTAGTTGTTGTAATAATATGTGAGTTCACCCTAAAGAGGCAGGGAATAGCAGAGGCTTTCTCAGGCAGACTCACATTGGAAGGGTCGATTTTTTGTACACAATGCGACTCACAATTCGTGCATTCAGACGGCCACATGCGGTGTGTCGTTCAGATTACCCGGATAAAGAAGGAGGATCCTATGAAAGGGAAACATCAGAAAATCGGTTTAAGTCTTTTTCTGTTGATCGTGTTGGGCGGGTTCTTTAGCCTATCGGCGGCTCAGCAGAAAAGCGACCATTCAATTCAGAAACTTCAGGTGGTAACGCTGAAAATTACGGGCATGACCTGACACTCCTGTGTCCCGGAAGTGCAGGCTGCACTTAAGAAGCTGACTGGTGTTAAGGATGTCAAGGTCTCATTCAAGAAGAATCAGGCCGTGGTTGTATTTGATTCCACCCGGGTTTCCATTGCCGATATGGCTGCGTCCCTTAAAAAGGCCGGATATGGCGTTAAAGGACATACCCCGCCTGAAGCCTGGTATCCTTCGCCGAAAAAAACAGAGAAAATAATTTCTCAAAAAGGCAAAAAGGAAATAGCCGTGTTCCATAAGCTTTCCGCGAAACAATTAGCAGCGCAGTTGAAGGAAAAGAATTTTCTTCTGGTAAATGTGCATATTCCGTACGCAGGAGAGCTGCCTCAGACCGATTTTTTTGTTCCTTACGATCAGATCAAACAGAATATCAACAAATTTCCAAAGGACAAAAATGCCAAAATCGTTGTTTATTGCCGCAGCGGGGGCATGAGTATTATCGCTGCCGAAACGCTGGCGAAATTGGGATACAAAAACGTGTACTATCTTTCCGGAGGAATGCGGGCATGGACGCAGGCCGGGAATAAGCTGATCATAAAAAAATAACGAATGATTCTGCTTTGAGTTGAGCCCGTTTGTAGAATAGTCCCCATGGGTGTGCAGATTATTGTGCAAACGGGCACACAAAAAGCGACAACGTCAGATGTTCTGCCGCGTATTTATACACAGGACAGCCTGAAAAAAATAAGAAGATTGATCATGTGCCACATTGTTTTACTGATGCCTGTTCTGGGATTGGGGGTTTTCTGGGTACTTCCCCTTCCCATTGCCATTCCGGTTTATTTGGTGATTTTGGCGGGCTCCCTGTTTGTTTACTATGCCATGATTCACGCCATGCACTGCCCGGTTCAGACAGGCGTTGAAGGAATGGTGGGCGATGTGGGAGACGCGCTGGAGAGTCTGAATCCCCGGGGAAAGGTTTTGATGCATGGGGAAATCTGGAAAGCAGAATCCTCAGATAGAACAAAGAAGGGCGATCAGGTGGAAGTGGTTGGCGCAAATGGCCTGATGCTGCAGGTTCGGAGAGTGGCTCCGGTGAGAGACCGGCCGCCGACGAAGAACGGGATCAGGGGGCACTTCGAGCCACTCCATTAATCCGTCCCCTGAAAAAGAATGCGAGAATGTGTTTAAAACAAATGGAAATATATTATTTCCAAGAAAAAGGAGTTCCACAATGTCAACGACATGGCTAATTATCATAGGGGTCGGTGTTGTACTGTTTTTTGTGTTCAGGAGCAAACGCGGAGCGGTCGAAAGCCACTTCCCTTCGGCTGGCGAAGTCATGCAGCCATCTGTCCATGAACAGGCAAATCCCAACAAGCAGGCAGTGCCGGAGGACAGGCGATACAAACGAGCCGATCCTGCCGAAATTGTCGTCTTGAAAGACAGACCTCACGATACCCCCGACCATGCGGAGATAGCGATCCCCGCGGACAGGCGTCATGAAAAGATTGCTCACGCCGAGATCATATTACCCGGAGACGGGCGTTCTAAACAGGTCAATCCGTCGGAAAGACTATCCCGTGAGGAGAAGCATCACAAACATAATCGTTGCTGCTAACCGCAGTTTAGGAGAATTATGTATCCAATTTTATTGAAAATAGGGCCCATTACAATCTACACGGTGGGCGTGCTGCATACCCTGGCCATTGCGGTGGCCGTATGGTGGGCCTTTCGGCATAGCCGGAAGGCGGGGATTGATCCCAAGCAGCTTTTGGATTTGGCCGTTGTCATCGTTGTGTGGGCCGTGGTTGGAGCACGGATTTTCTCGATTCTATTTGACGGCAATTTAAACGGGTATCTGAGACATCCTCATACAATGCTGATGGTCTGGGAAGGCGGATTCACATTTTATGGGGGGTTTCTATTCGGTTTGGCCGCGGGCATCTGGTATGTGCGCAAGCACAAATGGAACGGCTGGAAAACGGCCGATCTTATGGCACCGGCGCTGGCGCTGGGATTAACTGTCGGGCGCCTGGGCTGTTTTTTTTCGGGAGACAGCTTCGGCAAACCCACACAATTACCGTGGGGTGTCACGTTTACCAGCCCATACTCCCTGGCGCCTACGGGCATTCCTCTGCATCCCACGCAGATCTATTCAGTGATTACCAACTTTTCCCTGTTTTGGATTTTGCTTTGGTGGCAAAAGCGACAACGATTTCAGGGAGAATTATTTTTGATTTTTATGATGCTCTACGCTGTCACACGCTCATTTGTCGAAATTTTTCGAAATGATCCGCGGGGGGTCTATTTGAACGGACTGATTTCAACCTCGCAGATCATCAGTATCTTGGTTGCCGCCGTGGCTGTGTGGCTCTATTTTAATCGGTTAAGAAAAATGCGAAGCGAACTCATTATTCCGAAAGCAGGATAAGTAAAAAACAGGTGAAGGTCCCTGGACAAAGAAACGATCGGCGGAGAAGGTGCGCGTAAGCCATTCCCGGGAAGAGACAAACCGGTAAGCCCGAATCTGAGACCCGCCATAAAACGAAAGGCAGTTGGATCATGGATATAAATAGTCTTATTTTCGGAGCGACATCAATTATGTCTCTCTTGTTTTTCAGAGATCGTTTCCGGCGTCGCGAGGACGGCACAGAGGGGGCAACCCTTGCATTCAGGCACGTTGGCGGTGGGTGTTGTGGGGGGCATACCTCGACCCGGTCTGATCCGCAAAGAGGCCCGATCTCCAATAAAGTGAGCATCCGGACGGATCCCGTCTGCAGCTTTTTAAATCACAGCGAATCACTAAAGGAGATTTGATGATGCGACCCATTCATTCATTTACAGTAGTTCCCTCTCTTCCGGAAAATTTAGGTGTCCTCAGGGAGCTGGCCTTTAATCTGCGCTGGTCCTGGGATCACGAGACGATCGAGCTCTTTCGCCGTCTGGACCGCAACCTGTGGGAGGAGACCGGTCACAACCCGGTGCTTTTGCTGAGCCGTATTCGGCAGGAACAGCTTGAGGAGGCAGCCTCCGATGCGGGTTTTATGGCGCACTACGAACGCGTCGGGCGAAATCTTTCGGACTATCTGAACGACAAAAGCACCTGGTATCGTAAAACCTACGGGACGGATGATCAGGTGCGGATCGCCTATTTTTCGGCCGAATTCGGGCTTACGGAATGTCTGCCGATCTATTCGGGCGGACTGGGCATTCTGGCGGGCGATCACCTCAAATCGGCCAGCGAGCTGGGCCTGCCCCTGGTCGGGGTGGGATTGCTCTACCAGCAGGGCTACTTCCGCCAGTATCTTAATGCTGACGGATGGCAGCAGGAATCTTATCCTTTCAACGATTTTTACAATATGCCGATCGAACTGGAACAGCGGGAGGACGGATCACCGCTAACGGTGGACGTGGCCTACCCCGGCCGCACGGTCACGGCTCAGATCTGGCGCGTACAGGTGGGGCGGGTGCCTCTGTATCTGCTGGATACCAATATCGAGGCGAACCGGCGGGAGGATCAGGATATCACGGATCAGTTGTACGGCGGCGATACCGAGATGCGGGTTCAGCAGGAGATGATGTTGGGTATCGGCGGAATGGCGGCCCTGGCGGCATTGAACCTCCAGCCCACCGTTTGCCACATGAACGAGGGACACTCCGCCTTTCTGGCATTGGAGCGTATCCGCCGTCTGATGGAAACCCACGGTCTCTCTTTTGCCGAAGCCCGCGAAGTGGCCTCCGCCGGGCATGTTTTCACCACGCATACGCCGGTTGCCGCCGGCAACGACTATTTTGCACCGGCTCTGATGGATAAATATTTTAGCGACACCTATCGGGCACTGGGCCTGTCCCGTAAGGAATTTCTGGCGCTGGGCCGGCAGCATGCGGAGGATGATAAAGAACCCTTTTGCATGACCATTCTCGCCTTGCGGTTGTCCGCGCATTGTAACGGTGTTAGTCAGCTTCACAAAGTAGTGGCCCGCCGTATGTGGCAGGGAATCTGGCCGGGAGTGCCGGAGGATGAACTGCCCATTGCTGCGGTAACCAACGGCATTCATTATCGCTCCTGGATATCCAAAGAGATGGCCAGCCTCTACGATCGCTACCTGGGGCCCGTCTGGCTGGAGCGGCCCGCTGACCAGAGCGTTTGGGCGGGGATTGAGGAGATGCCTGTGGAGGAATTGTGGCGCACCCACGAACGGCGTCGGGAGCGGCTGGTGGCTTTTGCCCGGCGGCGCCTGCGCCTTCAGGCGGAACGGCGGGGGTTGTCCTCCTCTGACCGGGCGGTGGCCGACGAAGTGCTGAACCCCGATGCCCTGACGATCGGCTTCGGGCGGCGATTTGCCACCTACAAGCGGGCCACGTTGCTGCTGCGGAATCCCGAGCGGCTGATAAAAATCCTGGATGACCCGGATCGGCCGGTACAAATCATATTTGCCGGGAAAGCGCATCCACAGGACAATCTCGGAAAAGATCTGATCCGCCAGATTATCCACTTCGCACGTACGGAAGAGGCGCGGCGGCACATCGTTTTTATTGAAGACTACGACATGGATGTTGCCCGTTACCTGGTGCAGGGGGTGGACGTCTGGCTGAATACCCCGCGCCGTCTGCAGGAAGCCAGCGGCACCAGCGGTATGAAAGCCACGGCCAACGGGGCTATTAACCTGAGTGTTCTGGACGGCTGGTGGGATGAGGCGTACTCACCCGAAGTGGGCTGGCCGATCGGCCTTGGGGAAGAATATGAGGATTTTGAGTATCAGGACGAAGTGGAATCCAACGCCATTTATGACCTGTTGGAAAAGGAAATTGTCCCCATGTTCTACGAGCGCGGCCGCGATGGTCTGCCGCGGCGCTGGGTTGCGCGGATGAAATCGGCCATGCGCGCCGTCTGCCCGGTGTTCAACACGAATCGCATGGTGCACGAATACGCAGAGCGTTTCTACATGCCCTCCGCCGAACATTTCGAACACCTGGCTGCCGATCAGTTCGCCCGGGCAAAGGCACTGGCGCTCTGGAAAGCACGGGTTCGGAGCAACTGGCCGCAAGTCCATGTCGAAACCGTGGAAGCCCCGGCGGTGAATCAGTTCAAAGTGGGGGATAAAGTGGACGCCAAGGCCCGGATCCACCTCGGCAATTTGAAGCCTGAGGACGTCGCCGTGGAGCTGTATCTCGGCAGGCTGAATACAAAGGGAAACATCACGGACGCCGGAACCACCCGCATGGAACCGGTGGAATCCCAGTCCGATGAAAACTATCTGTACGCCGCCAGTGCGGTTCCCTGTCACAAAAGCGGGCTGCATGGCTACACGATTCGCGTGATGCCGTGGCATGAGGATCTCTGGGGTCCCTGGGAAACCGGTCTGGTGGCCTGGGCATAGCTGTAAAAGGCCTTCAAGGCGAGCATCGTATTTCTTATTCCCTGAGTATTTCCCGACGAATGATGCACAACGGCAGCAGACCGAATTTTGCCGCGATTGGAGGGTGGCAACGGCGCTGCCAAATTTCCGGTACCTGTAAAGGAACGCCGAATAACGATAAAAAGTGCTTGATAAGTGGGCCATTATTTTGTATGATATGACGGAGAAAAAGGTCGCGGGGTTTAAACTAACCGATGGGAGACCAAAAATCACCGGCATGCTGAAGCCACCGGAGGCGGATAAACGATCCTCTGAAATGAAGAAAAAATTTTTACTCACGTTTATTTGTGTTATTTCAGGAGTATTCTTTGTGCTGCCCACCTATCTTATTTCGGGAAATCGTGACGGTCGTGGGGAAAAAAATCTGATAACCGTTTACAGCACGGAAGACACCACCAACCGGGATGTCACGTATCGTGATTCTCGTTTTCTGACGATGAAAACAACCCGCACGAGTTTTACGTTTCCCGAATATGCCTCGCGCCGGGACTGGGAAACACGAGCGGAAGTGCTGCGGAGACAAATTTTGGTTGCTGCCGGATTGTGGCCCTTTCCCCCAAAAACGCCGTTGCATGCCCGAATTTTCGGCCGCATTGAACATTCAGGCTATTCCGTGGAAAAGGTTACGTTTGAGAGCTATCCCCGCTTTTTTGTAACCGGGAATCTTTACCGGCCCCGCGGTCAATCCGGCCCCTTTCCGGCGATTCTTACCCCGCACGGACATTGGGCACACGGCCGTTTGGAAAATTCAGAACGGGTATCTGTTCCGGGCAGGTGCATTAATCTGGCCCGGCAGGGCTACGTGGTGTTTTCCACCGATATGGTCGGTTATTGTGACAGCAAACAAATCTCTCATAAATTTGCGGGCGACAGCCTTTCCCAGGTTTTTGGAATCAGCCTCCTGGGCCTCCAGCTCTGGAACAGTATTCGTTCCCTCGATTTTTTGGAGAGCCTTCCCGATGTGGACGCCAAACGAATCGGGTGTACGGGCGCCTCTGGCGGCGGGACTCAAACCTTCCTGTTAACGGCTGTTGATCCGCGGGTCAAAGTGGCTGCTCCCGTAAATATGGTTTCCGCAGATTTTCAGGGCGGCTGCCTTTGCGAAAATGCCCCGGGTCTTCGCATCGATGCCTTCAATGTGGAGTTTGCAGCCCTGGCAGCCCCCCGCCCGCTGCTTTTGGTTTCAAATACCCACGACTGGACGAAAAACACCCCCTGGGTCGAGTATCCCATGCTGAAAAAGATTTACGATTTGTACGATGCCGGAGACCGACTGAAAGCTGTTCAATTTGATTTCCCCCACAATTACAACAAACCCAGTCGGGAAGCCGTATATGCCTGGTTTGGAAAATGGCTCCTGGGAATAGACGATTCGAAACGTCTGAAAGAAACCCCCTTTCAGGCAGACTCGGGGGAGGCCCTTCGGATTTTTCTGAAAAAAGAACCGCCCGGAAAGTTAACCGAGGAAACCCTGAAAACCGAATTGAGACAGATGTCCGATCGGATGATCCAACAATATTGGCCCAAAGATCGTCCGGGACTCAGCAGATTTCGGACGAGTTACGGAGAGGCTTTCCGGACGGTAGTGGCAGCCAGGCGTCCTGCGAAAATCATCATTCGACCGGTGGGCGAATGGAGACGTGAAAATGCACAGCTTCAAACACTTCTGATCGCGCGGGAGGGAAAACACGATTGGATCCCGGCCGTTTGGGTGAAACCGGCCTTGCCGTCCGGTTCGGCGGTACTGGTGATCTCCGGACGTGGTAAAAAATGTCTCTTTCAGGCGGATTCCGGAAAACTCGCGGTGTGGGTTCAGGCTCTTCTAAGTAAGGGGGAATCCCTGCTTGCCATTGATCCGTTCGGGATCGGTGAACATGTTCTTCCGAAGGGAACGCAAACCGCGCGGAATAAGCGCGTCAAATTCTTTACCACGTTTAATCGTACCGATGTTCAGGAACAGGTACAGGACGCCCTGACCGCCCTTGAGGCCCTTGAGCGGTTGTCGGGTTCTGACACATTGTCTCTGTTGGGATTGGGAAAAGGCGGACCGGCGGCTCTTTTGGCAGGTGCCCTCACGCAGAATCTGCAAAAAATAATCATTGACGGATCGGTATTCCGAGGGAGAAAACCTGAGGTTTTGCTTCGGTATTTTGTGCCCGGTCTGGGACGAATCGGGGGTTTTACACTGGCGGCCGCGTTGAGCGCCCCGCAGCCCTTACAGGTTTTTACGGGATTGGATTCCACTAATCTCGAGTTTGAACCGGTACTTCAGGTGTACAAGTTGTTTAATCGGGGGCAAGTGGTCCAATTTCATAAAAAAACGCTGACACGCGGGCAGATCAAAAATCTATTTTGATTCTTGAAGCTTTTCCGAAAATTGGCAGAGGGTACAAAAGGCATGAATCTGTTTTCGTTGCAATCACTTTGCGAAATGAGGGGGCAAAAGCAGATCCATCTTTTAAAACACCTTTAAAACACCTTAGTAATGTGTTTTCAAAACAGAACAATTTTCGCCGTCTGTAAACTTTTTAGTGAAAAAAACAGGCCAATATCCAAATATTTTTCTAAAACAGTAGCTTTTCGGAATTTTATTTCTTATATTTAACAGTCTGTTAAATCATCAATCAAAATTATTTTGAAGGAGAATCCCCACGATGAAAAAGTATGTCATTTTCCCCGTTTTGGCCCTTCTCTTGTTAGCCTCCTGTGGCAAGAAGCAAGAAGGTGTTGTTTTGAAAAAGGGTACGCCGGCTTATCAATTGGCCAGCGCCATTTCTGAAAAGGTTCCTTATCTCAGTCCCGATAAGAATAATGTCATTGTAACAACAAAAGATTTTAAGATTACCTCCGGCGAGATTTTTCAGAACTTAGTTGAAAGCTCCGGCAAACGAACCGATCAATTGAAAGCCATCGGCGCCGACCGGCTGAAAACCATTATTAAACAGACGGCCACCAATCTGGCAGAAAAAAAGCTGCTTTTAAAAGCGGCGAAAGAAGCCAATATTACGGTAACCCCTGCCGAACTGGATAGTGTTTTGAATCTTCAATACAAACGCGCCGGCGGCGAGGCAAAGTTTAACAGCTGGCTGGCCCAGAATGGGATCAGCCCGGATTACGTTAAGAATGAAACGCGCAATATTCTGATCATCCAGAAGTATCTGGACAGTCAGTTAGCGGACTCCATAAAGGTTACGGAAAAAGAAATCGAAGCCGTTTACAACGAACCCAAAACGGCCACCGTGCGTCACATTCTTCTGTTAACCCAGGGCAAGAGTGATTCTGCGAAAAAGGCCATTCGCAAGAAAATGGAAGGCATTCTGGCTCGCGCAAAACGGGGTGAAAATTTTGCCAAACTGGCCAAAGAATATTCGGAGGATCCCGGCTCTAAAGACAAGGGCGGTTTGTACAAGGATTTTGGACGCGGCCGCATGGTAAAACCCTTTGAAGATGCCGCTTTTAATACCCCGGTTGGCCAGATTAGCGGGATTATCGAAACCCGGTACGGGTTCCACATTTTGAAGGTCATCAGTCGGAAAAAAGAAACCCGTCCCCTGAAAGATGTCCGTGCCCAGATCGAGGCCCACCTTAAGCAGAAAAAACAGAGTGAGGCCTACAGTACCCTGATCAAAAAGCTCAAGGATGAAGCGGGCTTTCAAATGGCCACATTTTAGTAATGGGTTCCCTCTAAAAACCACGAATGACGCGACTCTCATTTCAGGAAAATCAATTCGCGGAAATTTGTGGGCAACGGTTTTTTGGAGCAGACTCCATAATCGCTGACTTTCAAAACAAGAGCCGCCTCTTTTGAGGCGGCTTTTTTTATGGTAAAAAATATTTTGGGCAGGCACCGAAAGATGCAAATATCGCTTGCGAAAGAGTATTTGAATGATTAAATTAGCTTTGAAAGTTTTTTTGATGGCAGTAAAATCGGGTCGGATTTTGGCGATTGGAAGAGAAAAAAACGCGGCCTGAAATTACTGATTTGATCTTTGAATGCGAATCGGCCGTTGGTGGTGTTCATTTAATTGGGTGTTTGAAAAAATAGTAACCTCCTGTTTTTGTGATCAGTTGAATGACTATAGAATTTAGGGAAATGGCTGGCAGGATGCAACGTGTAAAAAGAATCCCGAATAGAATAATCGATTTTCACGTCCTGCCACGGTGGAAAAATTCTCATGTTTAATAAGGAGGTGCACCATGAAAGAGTATGTTGTTCACCAGATCATCGGCCGCTCGCTGACCACTCACCCCGATCAGACCATTGTTTCCGGCAACACCCGCTTAACCTATGAAAAATTTTATCTCCGTGTTTTGAGAATTGCCAGCAGCTTGAAAAAGCTGGGAATCGGCAAAGGAACCGTCGTGGGGGTGCTGGATGTGAATACGAACCGCTACCTTGAGCTGCATTATGCCCTGTCCATGTTGGGAGCGATTCTGCACACGATCAATTTTCGCCTGGCCCCGGAGCAGCTGGTGTACACCATGATTCACGCAGAGGATGAGTGGGTTTTTGTGTCCGACACCTTCATGGGCGCCGTCCAGCCCCTGTTTCAGAAATTTCCGAAATGGGTCCTAATGAGCGACAACCCGAATGATCCGCTTCCGGAAGCGGAGACGGTTCATCATTACGAAAATCTTATTGCGGCAGGGGAAGAAAAGGAGCTTCCGGAGGCCGATCACGTCAAAGAAACCGATCCCTTTTCCATCTTTTATACAACAGGCACCACCGGAAAGCCCAAGGGCATCCTCTACCGCCATCGAAATATTTTGCTGGGCGCCCTGCAATTGTTTCATCATCTGGCGCTTCATGAAGGCGGTGCCCGTCCAAGCAGCTCCGATGTGTTCATGCCTCTCATTCCGTTTTTTCATATTCATGCCTGGGGAATGGCCTTTTTCCCGATTTATGTGGGAGCGAAAGTGGTCCTTCCCGGCGCAGCCGATCCTGCCAAACAGGCGGCCCTGATCCAAAAGGAATCCGTGACCTGGCTGAATATGGTACCCACGCAATTGCACATGCTTTTGGATCAGCCGGATTTCGGACACGTCAAGGTTCTGACCGGCGGCAGTCCGCTGCCCTCCGGGCTGGCCAAACGAGCCGATGCTGCGGACGTCCAGTTCAGCCTGATCTACGGCGGATCGGATCAGTTGGGGACGGCCATTTCCGTTGTGCCGGAGGGCGTGCCCCACGACAGCCCCGAAGCGCTGGAATGGCGGCGCGTGGGCATGCGGCTTTTGCCGATGACGGATGTGTCGCTCCGGGACAAAGAGGGCCGCGAGGTGCCGCACGACGGGAAGAGTCTGGGACAAGTGTGGGTGAGCAGCCCCTGGCTTCCGGAAGGCTACTACAAAAATCCGGAGGCGTCGCAGCAGGCCTACGTGGACGGTTGGTTTAAAACCGGTGATATTGGGCTTTTTTATCCGAATGGGCTCCTTTACGTAGCCGACCGCGAGGGAGATGCCGTTAAAAGCGGCGGCGAGTGGATTCCCACCGGAACGCTGGAAGCGGTTCTCTCCGAACACCCGGCTGTTGAGCTGGTGGCTGTGATTCCGAAGCCGGATGAACGCTGGGGACAGCGCCCGCTGGCTGTTATCAAAGCCCGGGAAGAGGTGACGGTAGACGCCCTGCGCGAGTTTTTAAAAACCAAAGTGGACGAAGGCAAAATTGCCAAATTCTGGATTCCGGATCATTTTGAATTTGTGGATGAAATTCCGCTGACCAGCGCGGGCAAATTGAACAAGGCCGCACTGCGGGAAAAATATTCAAACAAATAAAGGGTGTTCCTCGTCGGGGGTGAAAAGATGCCGCGAATGCGCGAATGAAAATTTTGGTTTGAAAACCAAGTCTTAAAACTCGCGATATTCTTCGTGTTTTGGTGCCTTCGTGGCAAGAATGTGTGGCTCATTCGGAATGAACTTTTTTCAAAGAAAAGATGTTGTTTTATTAAAAGAGGTTTTTAAATCGGAAGGAGAAAAAAATGTCGACCAATGCGTTGTTGACGACTGCCGATAAGGAGCTCAGGGAAAAGGTTCAGGATTTTGTCTCCTGGGTTCCGAAAGAGCTGTTGTTGAAGATGGACCGGGACGAGGTGTTGTACCCGAAAGAATTTTTACAGGAGGCCGGGAAACGCCACCTTCTGGGTTTGCGGTTTGATTCAAAATGGGGGGGCAGTAACCGGCCGTGGACGTCTGAAATGGTGGCACTGGAAGAGGTGGGTGTTCTGGGAACCTCGCTGGCGTGCCTGTACTCGCTGGTTTCCATCGTGGGGGAAGCCATTCATGTGTTTGGCACGGACGAGCAGAAGGAGCGGTTTCTGAAGCCCATGGTCGAAGGGAAACTGGCTCCGGCCGAGGCTCTGACGGAACCCCGCGGCGGCTCCGACTTTTTTGCCGCGACCACCAAGGCTCGTCGGGAGGGTGATATGTTTTACCTGACCGGGCAGAAGCGCTTTGTCGTGGGTGCCGAGGGAGCCGACGTGTTTCTGGTGTACGGAAAGGTAGAGGGCATTGACGATGCGAAAAAAGCGATGACCGCCTTTTTGGTGGAACGGGGCCCGGGAGTCTCCGTTGAGCATGTTTACGGACTCATGGGAACCCGCGGCGGCGGGACCGGCCGATTGGTGTTCCGGGATGCACCGGTACCGCTCAAAAATGTTCTGGGCGGTGAGGCCGGCATCGGGAACGGCACGAGTGTGTTTCACCAGATGATGATTCCGGAGCGGCTTACCTCCGCAGGAGGGGCCGTAGGAATGGGCCGTGCAGCCATTGAAGTAGCCGCCCGGTACGCCGATAAGCGGCGGGCTTTCGGGCAAAAGATTCGCCGGTTTGAGGCCGTTAGTTTTAAAGTGGCCGACAGTCTGACCCTTCTGGATGCGGCCCGGGCTCTGAACCACGCCGCCGGAGCCGCTGTGGATGCAGGACTTCCTCCGGGAAGAGTCCGCCGCCTGGTTTCCGAGGCCAAAAAATTCTCCACCGAATCCGCCTGGACGGTCGTCAATCACGCCATGCAGATTCTGGGAGGAATCGGTTACACCAATGTCTTCCCGGTGGAAAAAATGCTTCGTGATGTGCGGTTGATCACCATCTGGACGGGAACCAATGAAATTATGGATCTGGTGATTCAGCACGAGTTTTACAAGGAATTTTTAGCGAATCCACCAAGGGGCCGGGACATTGAAGGCGATGCCGAGGAAGCGGATCGGACGGAAGAAAAGGTGTACAACGACGAGGAGGAATAAAAAAGGCACGGAAAAGGGATTCTCTGGTCCGTTCGGGCACGCTTGAAATAAAACCCGAAGTTAAAGGGGGGGAGCGCTCTTGACGAAGCTATTTTAAAATTTGACAGGATTTACGGGATTATGGCTTGG
>JAADHR010000116.1 GCA_013151735.1 Calditrichota bacterium
GCGGACGGCGAGGATTATTTGAGCAAATCCCTGTACGGGGATTATTTTACGGTCGTCACCTTTTATCTGAACCGAATGCGGATGATTCGGAATTTTCAGATTGAACCCCGTTTTCCGATGCTGGATTACCGGCTGGTGGAACTGACGGCCAAAATCCCGATCGACCTGAAAATCAAAGGGTCGGAATCCAAGTACATTCTGCACAAAGCCATGGAAGGCTTTCTCCCGGATGAAATTGTGTTTCGCAAGGACAAACTGGGACACAGTGTCCCCATGAAAAACTGGATGCGGGAATCGGAAAAGGTAAAAGGCGTGCTTTCCGGGGTGCTTTTTGGCGAAAAATTGAAACAGCGGGGCCTGTTTCAAACCGATTATCTTCGCAGTTTGTTTGACGAACATCAGAAAAAACGCTACAATCATTCCCACCGCCTGTGGTCCGTGGCGATGCTGGAATTGTGGCTGGAGAAAAATTTCGACCAATGAAAAAGGATAAAACGTCTTCACTGGATATCTCTTTGGTAATTCCTCTTTACAATGAGGAAGAGAATGTGCAGCCGCTTTACGAAGCAATTGATGCCGTGGTACGGCACATGGGAAAATCCTACGAAATTATTTTCGTGGATGACGGCAGTTCCGATGAGACCTTTCCACGACTGAAGCAAATTGCCGAGTCCGATCCGGCTGTTAAAGTGATTAAATTCCGTGCCAACTGCGGGCAATCGGCGGCAACCGATGCGGGATTTGAACTGGCCCGGGGAGACGTGATTATCGTCATGGACGGGGACCTGCAAAACGATCCCAGAGATATTCCCAATCTTTTGGCCAAAATGGACGAGGGGTACGATCTGGTCAGCGGGTGGCGGAAGAATCGGAAGGATAAAGTCCTGCTGAGAAAAATCCCCTCAAAGATTGCCAATAAGATTATTGGCTCGGTCACCCGGGTCAATTTGCACGACACCGGCTGCGCGTTGAAGGCGTACCGAAAAGAGGTGGTCAAGCGAATCAATCTGTACGGGGAACTCCACCGTTTTCTTCCGGCATTGGCTCGGGTCGAAGGGGCACGAATTGCAGAAATCCCGGTCAATCACCACGCGCGGCAATTCGGGCAATCCAAGTACGGCATTACGCGCACGTTTAAGGTCATCATGGATTTGCTTTCCCTGAATCTCTTTATCAAATACCTAAAAAAGCCGATTTATTTTTTTGGGAAGATTGCCCTGCTGTTTTTTCTGTTTGCCTTTTTGAGCTTTGTGGCCATGTCCCAGGGCGTACTGCGAAATGTGTACGGTGCTGATGAATTGAATATTTTGGTGACCCTGCTTCTGGTTTTTCTGGCCAGCGGTTTGGAGTTTATTTTCCTGGGATTGCTTGCGAATCTGATTTACATGACCGGAAATAAAAAAAGTGTTTATTTATCCGAATTTATTGAGAGTAAACCATGACTGAAACAACGGAAATTTTAGTAGAGCAAAAGGTAAAACCGTCAACCCCAAAAGCTGTGAAGCCGGATTTGTCCATTATTCTGGTTTTGTTCAATGCGGAAAAACAGGCCGGCGCTATGTTAGAGGGGCTCATCAAAAGTCTGGATGGCCTCGAATCCGACTACGAAATTATTTGTGTGGATGACGGAAGTACGGATAACACCGCCCGCGTGGTAAAGGAATTCATTCAAGAGAGTTCGCGGATTAAACTGATTCAAATGCGGACCGCTTTCGGAGAAGCCTCCGCCCTGGATGCGGGAATCAAAAATTCCCGTGGAGATAAAATTGTCTATTTGACCGGCCGCGTGAATGTTAAGCCCGAGCATATTCTTCGTCTGCTTCGGAAGCTGGATGAAGGAAATGATCTGGTGGTAGGCTGGCGCCATCCGCGTCGGGACTCCTGGCTGAACCGCATTGTCTCCCGGATTTTTAACGGAATGATCAACGGCATTGCCGGATTGAAACTGCATGATATCAACAGCAGCGTTTTTGTGGCCCGGAGAGAAGTGCTGGAAAACGTCCCCATTTACGGCGATTTGAACAATTTTATTCCCGTGCTGGCCGTTAAACAGGGCTACAAGGTGGCCGAAGAAAAGATCGAACAACTACCGGGTTGGTTTCGGACATCCAAATATTTGGACGAATACATTCGCCGCTTTTTGGACATCATTACCGTATTTTTTCTGACACGGTATTCCAAGAAACCCATCCATTTTCTGGGATTTTTGGGGGCGATTTTAACCCTGCTGGGTGTGGGAATCGACCTGTACTTGTTTGTGTACCGAATCCTTCAACTGGGTCCCATCGCCGGCCGCCCGCTCTTGCTCCTGGGTTCTCTTCTGCTGATCATTGGAATCCAGATGGTCTCCATCGGGCTCATTGGCGAAATGATTATTTTTACGCATGCGAAAGAGGTTAAAGAGTACAATATTGAAACAATTGTCAACAAATAGTCTCAAAAAATCGAAACGGAATCAATGAAATTAATTATTCAAATCCCGTGCTACAATGAGGAAAAAACGCTTCCTGTAACGATTGCCGGTTTGCCGAAGAAAATCGAAGGCATCGACCAAATTGAAATCCTGATTGTTGATGATGGAAGCATCGACGGAACGGTTGAGGTAGCCAAGAGCTTGGGAGTCCATTACATTGTTCAACACACGAAGAACAAGGGGCTCGCCGAAACCTTTATGACCGGAATCAATGCGTGTTTGATGCACGGAGCGGACATCATTGTCAATACGGACGCTGATAATCAGTACAACAGCGACGATATTCCAAAACTCATTCAGCCCATTCTCGCCGGCGAGGCCGATCTTGTGATTGGGGAACGCCCCATTGAAAACATTTCCCATTTCTCGTTTATCAAAAAGAAACTGCAGCGGTTGGGAAGCTGGGTGGTTCGTCATTTTTCCGGAACCAATATTCCCGACGTCACCAGCGGCTTTCGCGCACTCAGTCGGGAAGCGGCCCTGAAATTGAACATTGTTTCCGGCTTTACGTACACGCTGGAAACCATTATTCAGGCCGGGAAAAAGAATCTTGCCGTCACGTACGTGCCGATTCGAACCAACGAAAAGACGCGGGAATCCCGGCTTTTCAAAAATATCCCGCACTATATTAAAAAGTCCGTCACGACGATTTTTCGAATTTACACGATGTACGAACCTCTGAAGGTATTTTTTGCTCTGGGTTCATCATTTATTGGAATTGCCCTGCTCATTTCATTTCGGTTTTTGTATTTCTATTTTAGTGGAAATGGTCAGGGCCATGTTCAATCCTTGATTTTTGCAGCCATTTTGTTCATCATTGGATTCCAGGTTATTGTGATGGGCTGGCTGGCGGATTTGATTTCGATGAATCGACGGCTGATTGAAGATCAATTGTACAAAATTAAAAAACTTGAAATAGGTGCGAATGGAAAGCGCTCAACAAAGTAAAAACCCGAAGACTGCATTATCCGTAACGGTTATCGTGCCGGCGTATAATTCGGAAAAGACGATTGAGAAAACACTTAAATCTCTGAAAAAGCAGTCGGTTCCACCGGATGAAGTCCTTGTCATTGATGATGCTTCAACGGACAGAACCCCTCACATTGCACAAGCCTATTTCCCCTTGATTCGCCTCGAGCAAAATCAGGGGCCTGCCCGGGCAAGAAATATCGGCATCCAAAAAGCCAGGGGAGACATTATTGCCTTTATCGATGCCGATTGTGAAGCAACGCCTGCGTGGGTGGAGAGCATCAAGAAGCGGTTTTCTCAAAATCCGGAAGAAGCCGTTATTATGGGGAATATTCAAATTCCCAGATCCACATTTTTGGGAGATTCCATTTCGGCTCTTGGATTTCCGGGGGGAGGTGCCGTCGGCTTCGACAAAATCTGGAAAGTGGATGAAAACGGCTATACGGACCACATCACCTCTGCGAATTTTGCCGTTCGAAAAGAGATATTTGAAAAATTCGGTCTGTTTGACGAAAGTTTTCCCTTACCCGGAAGTGAAGACCCGGAGCTTTCGTTTCGCTGGACTCGTTTGGGGGTGCGCATCCGGTATTGCCCGGAGGTGGTCGTTTACCATGTTCCGAGAACCAGTTTTGCTTCTTTTGTTCGCTGGCAGGTCGTTCGCGGAAGAGGAAATTATTATTTCAAGCAAAAAGTGGGCCCGGTGGGCAGTTTTATCAAATTGCGCCTGTGGTCCAGTTGGAATATTGTGAAGAAATACGCGTTTGATGTGAAAATTCCCCTGATTTTGAGCCTGTTGTTTGTGAGTTTTGTTCTTCAGCAATATGGTTTCTATATTGAAAGCAAAAGGAATCCCCGTGCCACTCATTCCTGAAAAGTCGCGTCAAAACATTGATGTTTCCATCATTATTCCCAACTATAATTCAACCGCAATGCTCAACAAGTGCCTGGATGCACTCTTCAACCAGGACACAACCTGCAATTACGAAATCATTGTTGTGGACAGTTCGGATAAACCGGAGGAACGGGCTCTTTTGGACGCACTGCCCGACACCGTCAAACAGGTGCACCTGAAAAACAGAACCTATCCCGGAATCGCACGGAATATTGGTGTGGAATATGCCCGCGGAGACATTATCGCTTTCACCGACAGTGATTGTATCCCTGCTCAAAATTGGGTTGAATCGATCTGCGTGGCGCACCAAAAATATGAAAATAGTCTGATTGGCGGGGGAATCGGAAATGGAACCCCCGGGAATTATGTGGGAACGGCCGAATATATGCTCGAATTCGGTGATTTTATCCCTTCGTCGAAACAAAGAGAAGTGGAGAGTATTCCCACGTGCAATTTTTCGATTCGGCGGGATCTGTTCGTCAAGGTAGGGAAATTTGAAAATGTGATTAAAGGGAGTGACACACTTTTCTCCCATCAATTTCGGGAAAAAGGGTACAAGATTTACTTTATTCCATCTATTTTGTTAAATCACGTCAATCGATGTGATGCGAAAAGATTTTTTAAAAATCAAAGAGACCTTGGTCGGGGGGGACATGCGGTTCGTCGGGATTTTAAAAGTGTGCCGGGACATTTTTTGACGAAGAATAGAATATTCCCGGTGTTCATTTTACCGTTTAAAACGTACACATTTTTTAAAAAAGCCCTGCAGGGGGGCATACGCTCATTCCTTACGGCATTGTACACGTTCCCTTTGGTTTTTGGAGGGTTGTTTTTTTATGTGAAAGGATTTTTGGAGGGGTTCCGGGTTAAACCCACCCAGCCAGTGCCAGAAAATGTGCCGGAAAAATGAAGAACCGTGATACCTGGCAGCCCAGCAAATTTGTCTATCGAAACGGAAGATTAATTGCTTCTCGCGACGACAGGCAGGTGCGCGTGGGGTCCCGATTAATGGCCGATATGGTGGCCCGTTTTTACGATGAGAATTTGGAAAAATATGCTGCCGGAAAATTGCTGGACTTGGGATGCGGGAAGGTTCCCCTTTTTCAGGCTTACAGAGAGTTGGTTAAGGAAAATATTTGCGTCGATTGGGCAAATACCCTCCACAAAAACGAGTATATCGATTTTGAATGTGATTTGACACAGGCATTGCCCTTCCCGGACGAGGAATTCGACACCATTATTCTCTCCGATGTTTTGGAACACATTCCCAATCCGGAAAATCTCTGGAGAGAAATGGCCAGGATCCTTGCTAAAGGAGGCCATGTTTTTGTCAACACACCGTTTTATTATTTTATTCATGAAGAACCCCACGACTATTATCGATATACAGAATTTGCTTTGCGGCGGTTCGTTCAACTCGCCGGACTAAAACTGATTTATTTGCGCCCAATGGGTGGCATTCCGGAAATTCTTGCAGACCTTTTGGCAAAAACGATGCAAATCGTTCCCGGGGTGGGACGTTTTCTTGCGGGAGCGCTGGAGACAAGCATAGAGTTTTTAGGACGAACCTTTATTGGAAAGCGAATATCGACAAAAACAGGTCAGCACTTTCCTTTTGGCTATGCATTGATCGCCGAAAAAATATCGTAATTCGATTCTTCAACCGTTTTTTCCTCCTCTTTCATTGGCTTCCTTTTTCCCCTTCACTTTTTGTCGTCATGCTTACGGAATGAATGAAATTGTATCAGATCGGTCAGGTTTCATGTCGAAGATGAAAAAATCCATTGCCTACATTCTGTGGGAATTCCCCCTTCTGTCGGAAACATTTATCAGCAATGAAATTTTGTTTCTGAATCAAAAGCACAAATTGCCCGTTACGATTTTTTCAAATAAAAAGCCTCAAATCCACAAAGTGCACCAGGAGGCTCAGGCCCTTTTGGAGAAAACGACCTATTTGCCTCCCTTTCTTTCTTACCAAACGATTCAGGCGGCTTTGTATTTTTCTTTTGTGTATCCGCTTCGGGTTTTTCGGGTTCTTTTTCTGCTGCTAAAAATGATCCCGTTCCGATCCCCTCGGGTGATCCCCTATTTTTTGGCACAGAGTGGGTTTTGTTTGACAAAAGCCTTTTATGTGTCCAAAAAAATCATGGCCAATAAACCCACCCATCTTCATTCGCACTATGCGCAAAGCGCGGCTTTTATCACCCTGTTAACGTCGCAGTTGACCGGGGTTCCCTATTCGTTCACCATGCACGCTCACGATATTTTTACCAATCCCAACAAGCGGTTAATTGTTTGTTTAATTAAAAAAAGTCAATTTGCTGTAACGATTTCTCAATTCAATAAAGCCTATTTGGCACGTTTGGATCCCTCCTGTGCGGAGAAAATTCATGTGATTCATTGTGGAATTGATTTGTCCCGGTTTCATCCGGCTGAGCGCACCTCAAAGGCATCGGAAAAAATTCAGTTGCTGTCCGTGGCACGATTGGTAGGCAAAAAAGGGATCCCCCGGGTTGTCCGGGCATTAGCCCAACTCGACAAGAAAGAGGCCCTTGTTTACAAAATCATTGGTACAGGGCCCCAGGAAAACGAGTTAAGGGAATTGATTCAGGAAAAGAATTTGTCCGATTTTGTCCGGCTTATGGGTGCGCAAACCTCGTCGGTTGTCAAAAATGAATTGCTGCAGACAGATGTTTTTGTGCTTCCCTGCCAGGTCGACAAGGACGGAAACATGGATGGAATTCCGGTGGCGTTGATGGAGGCCATGGCCATGGAAATCCCTGTGTTGTCAACCCGATTGTCCGGTATCCCGGAGTTGGTCAAAGACGGGGCGGGCTTGTTGAGTGATCCGGATGATGAGGAGGCCCTGCTGAAGCATTTACAGACCCTTATTTCGATGAAAAAAGAAGAACGAGAAGAAATGGGAAAAATCGGACGAAGGATTATCGAAGAAGAGTTTAACATCGAAACAGAAACAAAAAAATTGGGAGACTTGTTTTAGTGTTGATGGGAAAAAAGACTCCCAAAATCTTTTTGGCGGTTGCTTTTTTGGCGGTGTTTTTGGCCGTGGGGCATTTTTACGCACAGGTCCGCTGGATTAACGCCGATGAAGGGGCTCACCTCTCAGATGTTCAACTTTTGTCTGAAGGGCTGGTCCCGTTTGTGGATTTTCAATCCAGAGAACCTGTTTATGTTTATACCCTGTTTTTGGGAAGCAAAATTGTCGGACACTCTATTTTTGCGATGAGGTTGGTTCCTTACACCTTTTTCCTGATCGACGGGTTTTTAATTTACCTGCTTGTGACCGGTTTTTTTGAGAAACGAATGGGCCTGTGGGCGGGCCTTTTGTATCTTCTCTACCCGTTTTCTTTTGTTTTCTCTGTACTGATTAAAACCGAACCCTTTGGCATATTTTTTACCCTCTTGGCATTTCTGTTTTGGATGAAATATCATTCATCGAAGAGAAAGCTTTTCGCTTTTGCGGTGGGGATTTTCGGCCTGCTCGCTTTTTATGCGCGCCTGGCAGATGTGGCAACCTTTTCGGCGTTATTCCTGTTGTGGGGTATCCTCAGTTTGAGCGACAAAAAATTCATCCCGGGATGGATTACGTTCTTGCTGACCTATTTGGGAGGAGTGGCTGTGGTTCTTGCCGGTTATGCCCAGGCCGTTCCGATATCAAAGGTCTTTTTTTCGAATCTGAATCCGTTTTTCTTATTCTTAAAGCCCTTCTTAAAACGACTTCCTTTGACAACACTTCACTCCCTGGGGTTGGAAAAACTTCCTGTTGTGAAACAAGATTTTTCAAGAACGATGATCGAACTCACCCGCATTGTCGATATGAATTTGTTCTTGCTTTTGGCAGGGATGATGGTCTTTCTCATTGTTGTTTATAAAATTGTAAAGAAAAAAGAAGTCGATGTGCCGCTTGTAACATTGGTTGTTTGGGCCGGTACGTTTATGATTTTTTATGGCTTTTATTTGTTTCAAAGAGGAGTTTATTCCCAATATTTTACGGAAATCCTTCCTCCGCTCATAATTCTTTTTCTGGTTCTGATTCAATGGATTCATCGGCATATCACGTGGAAGGTACCTTCACGGATTTTCTTTCTGTTACCCGTTTTATTTCTTGTGATGTTCGGTCTTCTTCAACATCATGTGCTTCCTTATCCCAATCGATTTTTGTATGTGTGGGTTGGTGGTGTTTTTCTCACCGGCCTCATTCTCCTGTTCCATCGGGGGCTTTTGTGGAGAAACGTCCTTTGGGGAGAAGGATGTCTGATTCTGGTAGGCCTGCTGTTTTTTCTGACGCAGCAAACAAGTTGGTTGGCCTGGGCCCCGAAGAAGGGCCTTCTGTTGATTTATTTGGGAATATTAGTGGGAGGAGTGGGATTTATTTTGCGCGCGGCGCGCATCTATTCTTTTCGCAATTTTGTGTTGTTTCTCGCCGCCATATTCTTGATTTCGGGAATTGCCATTTCAGGTGCGGTTTCCGGAATATTTCTTTCGTCAAATCGGTATGATTGTACATGGTCGCCGGAGACAGTGAGACGGGTCACAACACTTCTGGCTTCGGACGATTCGAACGACTCGGTTATGTCGGGGGCCATGATCTGGTCTTATGAAGCGCAGAAGCACCCGTTTATGAATATTACACATCCTTTAAAATACAACGCGGGTTTTCCGGCAAAGGAAAAAGAAAAGATAGAGGCCTATTTTGTGAAGCATCCTCCCAAATATATGATTGAAGATGGCTATTTGAGGCGCAACTTTTTCAAATACATCCCGCTGATTCGGAAAGCCGCTCAAAACGAATACCGCCGAATCGCTTCTGTTGAAAATGTTACGGTTTACATGCGGATAGCACCGATTCAATGAATTTAAAAGAAAAAACAATTCAGGGAATTATTTGGAACGGCGCGGGGAAATTTATCATCCAGGGCCTCCAATTAGTCATTTCCGTCGTTCTGGCCAGATTGTTGACACCGGCAGATTTCGGCATCATTGGTATTGCCATGATTTTTATCGGGTTGATTGCCCTGGTGAATGAAATGGGCATTGCGGCCAGTATCGTCCAAAAATTGGAAGTGGATGCGCGCGATTTAGGGACGATGTTTGTTACGAGTCTCTTGGTTGGTATGGGGTTAATGGTTCTGCTTGCTCTTTTTTCCAAACAGATTTCTGTGTTTTTCAGAACCCCTGTTTTGTCTCCGATTTTAAAAATTCTTTCGCTAACATTTCTGATTGGGGCCGTGGGAATCGTCCAAAAGGCCTTGTTAAATAGACATTTAAATTTTAGAAAGATTGCCATGGGGGAAATTGCAGGCATTCTGGCTTACGGATTGGTTTCAATCAGCCTGGCCATGAGCGGCTATGGGGTGTGGAGCATTGTTTGGGGAACGATGACTAATTCAGTGGTGGCCACTCTTTTTTTTGTGATTATGAGTCATTGGCGGCCCGTGTTGATTTTTGATTATCAGCGCTTCAAGAAAATGTTCCATTTTGGGGCCAATGTGGTGGGCACCAACATTGTCAACTATATTCGCATGAATCTGGCCACGTTTATTACAGGCCGCTACCTGGGAAATACCGATTTGGGATATTATTCTCTGGCAAATACCCTTTCTTCGATGACTGTAGGACGAATTAGTTTTATCATCGGACGCGTGATGTTTCCGGCACTGTCTAAAATACAGGACGATAATGAACGGTTCAAGAATTATTATTTGAAAACAATTCGCTCCATTTCCATTATATCCTTTCCCCTTTTAGTGGGACTGTTTGTGCTTGCAAAGCCGCTGGTTTTAACGGTTTACGGAGAAAAATGGGCGCAAGCAATTATTCCTCTCCAAATTTTGGCGGTTGTGGGGCTGTTTCGTTCAATTGGGACGACGGTAGGGTTTGTGCTTCTGGCAAAAGGGCGGTCCGATATTGATTTCCGATGGAATATATTTTACGTCATGGCATTTTTGCTGGTATTGGTGGTTTCCGTAAAACACGGCTTAATTGCAATGGTTAGCGGATTAGCCTTTGTTACGATTGCCGGTATGCCGATTATTCAAAAAATAACCAATTCGCTAATCGATTTGACCTTTAAAGAAATGATCCGGGTTTTATACCCTGTGTTTTTAATGGCACTGGCCATGGGCGGAATTGTCTATCTGGCTTTTATTATTTTAACACCATTTTTGCCGCAACTTATTCTTTTAATTTTGTGCACGTTTCTTGGCGTATTAAGCTATTTCATGTTCATGATGACATGGAATCGTGAGGAAATGAAAGACCTGTGGAAATCTTTGGTGAAAACCAATTCTTAATAGTATTTGATATTTGAGGGCTTAATGAAATTAGCAATCCTGGGTACACGGGGAATCCCGGCCAATTATGGTGGTTTTGAAACCTTTGCTGAACAGTTGTCTGTGAGATTGGTGCAGAAGGGGCATGACGTCACGGTTTATTGCCGGAAGTCAAATTATGACTACAACACGCTTGGGAATCACTATCGTGGTGTCAAGTTGGTTGTCCTGCCGGCTATTCGAAATAAATATCTGGATACGGTTTCGCACACGTTCTTTTCAATTGTGCACAGTTTAACTCAAAAATTTGATGCCATTCTTGTTTGCAACAGTGTGAATAGCAGTTTTGTTTTTCTGCCCCGGATGGTGGGCACGCGGGTGGCGATTAATGTGGACGGACTGGAATGGCAGCGCGCCAAATGGAATAAATTGGGGCAAATTGTGTATCGCGTGTCGGAATGGCTGGCCACGTTGTTTGCAGATGTCATTGTGACCGATGCAATTATGATCCAAAAGTATTATCGCAAAAAATTCGGAAAGGATTCCGTTTTTATTCCCTATGGCTCAACCGTGAAACCCGTTCAATCCAACCAGGCACTTAAAAAATACGGACTGAAACCGCGGGATTACATTCTCTATGTGAGCCGGTTTGAACCGGAGAATAATCCGCTGTTGGTGGTCAAGGCTTTTGAGAAAACAAAAACCTCCAAAAAATTGGTCATGGTCGGCGATGCCCCTTACAATGCCGACTATATTCGTGAAGTGAAATCCACAAAAGATCCCCGAATTATTTTTACGGGCTATGTCTTTGGGGATGACTATGCCGAGTTACAGTCGAATGCCTATTTGTATATTCAGGCTACCGAAGTGGGTGGTACGCACCCGGCATTGTTGGAAGGCATGGGGTTTGGTAATTGTGTTTTGGCCAATGACGTTCCTGAGCATCGTGAGGTCGTAGGGAATACGGGTTTTTATTTCCGAAAGGATATCGAGGACCTGTCTCAAAAGATTCAGTATTTGACGTCCCTGTCCGAAGACGAAATTGAAAAATATCGCGCGATGGCCAAAGAAAGAATTAACCGCTATTACACGTGGGATGCAGTTGTGAACCAGTACAACGCGCTCTTTGAACAGTTAGCCCAAAACAAAAATCCCCTAAAAAGATAGATCATGAATCCGGAAAAACTCGTTCTTTTTCTTGTTATTGGTCTGGTTTGCGCAGCCGCCTCTTTTGCGGTAAATGATAAAAAAGGCTATCTTCTTTTTTTAATTGCGTTGTTTTTACCCTTTCGCTCAGGCCTTATTTTTTACCATTACAATGGTATTATTTTAATTGATTTTCCGCTTTTTCTCCTGTTCATTCTCAGTTTAGGGGGAGATACCCGGTTTCGCTGGTCTTTTCCCATCGTGGGCACGCCCCTCATTGCGTTTATTATTTGGTCATTCCTAGCATCCATTACCGCAATGAATATTGGCTGGGGAATCAGTCAGTGGACGCGGTTTTTTCGGGCGTATCTCGTGTTTATTGTAATTGTCAACAACATTACATCCTTTTCGCGTCTCAAATACTTTTTAAACGGATTCTTGTCCGGATTTGCCTTTCAAGCCTTGTTGGGGGTTTATCAATGGCGCTATGGTCCTGCCGGTCTGTGGATTTTGGAAGAGGTCGGGTTTCCCTGGAGGGCCTCAGGAACGTTTATTCATCCGGCCATGTTTGCCGATTATTTGGCCTTTTTCTTGCCGGTTCTCTTAAGACTCTTTGCCTTTTTGCCGCAGAAAAAGGTGACCCAAAATTTATTTTACGGAGTATGGTTTATTTTCGGTTTGGGAGCCCTGTTCGGAAGTTATGCCAGGGGTGTTTGGCTGGGTTTCTTTGTAGCGGTGTTTTTTATGATGTCGTATAGTATTATCAATCGAAAGCTAAAACCACGGGTAAAAATGGCCTTTGTCATTCTATCGTTTTTGGCGTTGGTTTTTGTTATCCATTATGCCGATACCATTTCCTCTCAATTTGAAAGCAAGGATCGACAGCGTTCGGCAGAGGTTCGAATCCCGTTGAATAAGCTGGCCTTGCGGATGATTGCGTCACACCCGATTTTGGGGGTAGGCCCCGACAATTATCGACTGGCATCTCCAAAATATGTGGTCTATGATGAGACAACGGTTGGGTACGGTTATTTTGAATTAACCCAAATTGTTCATAATTCGTATCTATTGTTAGCCTCTGAATTGGGCATTCCCGGGCTGCTTTTTTTCCTGTGGTTTGTTGTAACCATTTTTATAGTGGGGTGGAAAACCATTAAATCAAAACATCCCCTTATTTCCAATCTGGCCATCGGGCTTCTTGCCGGAATGGGGGCCAATTTGATAGAGTATTTAACGGGGCCGGATTTGCTGGATTACCAGATCACGATGCTTTTTGCCTCGTGTACGGCTCTCATCTATGTACTTTTCCGCTTTAATGTGATTCTTGAGAAGAAATTAAAATTTGAAAAAATCAAGCAAATGCAATCCAGGAAATAGATATCAATTATGGAAGTGACCCACAAGATTGTAATTATTCCGGCATTTAATGAGGAAAAAAATCTGCCGAATGTGCTTTTGGAGCTGAAAAAATATGATCCGTCCCTGCATATTGTGGTTGTGGATGACGGGTCCAGTGACCGTACGGCGCACGTGGCAAGAAAATTGCAGGTCAATGTTCTGGAGCTGCCGTTTAATCTGGGAATTGGGGGAGCTGTTCAAACGGGCCTGAAATATGCGCATAAAAATGGGTTTGACGTGGCCATTCAGGTGGACGCCGATGGACAGCATATTCCCTCTGAAATCGATAAATTGCTCGAGGGATTTCGGGATGGCAGCGATGTGGTAATCGGTTCCCGGTTTATTGAAGATTCGGAATATCGCTCGAGTATGATGCGAAATATCGGGATTAAAATCATCGCACTGGTCAATTCACTTATTTTGGGCAAAAAAATAACGGATAATACCTCCGGATTCCGTGCATTTAACCGGCGGGCCATTTCATTTCTATCAAAGAATTATCCCATTGATTACCCGGAGCCTGAAACAATTATCATTTTGGGACGTTCCGGCTTTCAGCTGAAAGAGGTTCCCGTTAAAATGAGGCAGAGAATGTCCGGGGAATCATCCATCGGAGCAATTGCGTCAATCTATTTTATGATAAAGGTCTTGTTAGCCATTTTTATTGATATTTTCAAGCAATACGAAGAGGTCTCGAATTATGAATGATCGAATCCAACTTATCGCGATTTTGGTCAGTTTGATTATTGCCGGCACAATTTTCCAGCTTATCCGAAAGAAGAAATTGCTGGAGCAATACTCCTTGTTGTGGTTTTTTTCGGCGATTGTTCTCTTGATTTTTTCGGTGTGGCGGGACTTGCTGGATAGGATGGCCGGTGCCATGGGCATCTATTATGCTCCCTCGGCTTTGCTGGTTATTGTTATTTTTTGTGGATTCCTGTTATTCCTGAATTTTTCCCTCGTTATTTCGAAATTGACCAATCAATCAAAAGACCTTGCGCAGGAAATTGCCCTTTTGCAAAACAAGCTGGAAAAGCTGGAGAATCAATCCTTTCAGGCCAAAGACGACGGAACCATTTGACATGTTTAATCGACTTAAGAATATTTGGCTTTCACGAAAATATTTTTTGGTAGCGATTTTTACCCTCGGGCTCATCATCCGACTGGCCTACGTTTTTACCTTGCAGGAAAAATGGTATTTTTATGACACCCGCCATTACGAAAAGGCGGCCGTCAGTATTTTGCAAACCGGGACGTTTGGAGAAGGCTATCTTTATGACGAAACAGGTGGAATGACCTATTCCCTCGAACCGATCTATCCGGTCTTTTTGGCGTCGGTTTATGCCGTTTTCGGACACAGTTTTTTAGCCGTTCGCGTGGTTCAATCGGTTCTGGGTGCTTTTTTGCTCCTTATGATGTTCTGGATTGCAGAAAAGGTGTATCCCCGAAAACATATTCCGCGCGTTGCAGCCCTGATTGGGGCCGTTTATCCCTACCTTATTTTTGTGAGCGGACTTCTTTACGTAACCCTTTTGTTTACCGTAATATTGTCCCTGTTAATTTATGTCATACTGCTTTTTCACGAAAAACCCACGCTAACAAAAGCCGCGCTCATCGGCCTGCTTATCGGCCTGTCCATTTTTTGCAGGCCGATTATTGTGTTTTTTGTGCCGCTGTGGATTTTGTGGGAAATAATTTATCGAAGAGAATCCTTCCCGAAATTAAGCGGGCATGTGATCGTAGCGGGAATCGTCTTCCTGATTGTGATTTTCCCCTGGGAATTGCGAAATTACAAAATATTTCATCGCGTTACACCCATACGGGCGTATAAAGGAGAAGTGAATCGACTGGACAAACAATTTCAGTTGGCAGAATTAAAATTAGGCAATTTTCAAGGGGATGTTTTAAGCGCGGTTATTCGATCGGATTCTTCAGGCAACCATTTTTCGGTTTATTACAATGGGATTTATAAAGGGGAGGTAACCGACTCCTTAAAGCTCATTCATCCCAAAACCTATTATTCGGGAATTTATTTGAGGGGGAATCAAAAAAATGGGGTTGCTTCTTTTGAAGCGAGAAAAACAACCCCATCGGGTACATTGAAATGTGAGACTAATTTTTCGGAGCCGCTTAAGGAGCGGGCCTGGTATTTTACCCCCACCATTCACGTGTCTGGGCATGAATTGTCGGCAGATTCGAGCCGCCGTTGGAAAAACTTTGCGATTTGCCGCAGCATCGAAAATCCAACCCGGGTTTCTCTAAAATGGGGCGGAGATGTCACGGGATATGGGGTGCAAGAGGGTGGACTTTTTTTAATGGTTGACAGTCTCTCGGGCTCACCCAGCGGGTATTATCTGGTTCGAAAACCCACGGGACATCTAAGCCTGTGGCTCATTGAAAAGGGGGTTCCCAAAAAAGGGCTGCAATATAAAGTTGAATTCAATTCGCCGTTTAATCAAAAAGGGCTCTTCTCAAAACTTGCGAATCTGGCGATAAAAACCCCGAAGGCATTTTTTGTATCCTATTTTTCGGAATTTATTAAATTTTGGAGTCCTGTTATTACGGAATCCATCGATTCGAAGAATTCGTTCAATTCAGGGGCCGTGAAAAAAGTAGGGGAGCTCTCATACGGAATCATTTTAGTGTTTGCATTATTGGCTTTGTTAAGGATGCTGAAAGAAAATAATCGGGATAAAATCCTTTTGCTGTTTTTGGTGATTTTATCTTTTGCCATTGGATACAGTATTTTTGGGGTGCGCACGCGTTATCGGATTCCTTCCGATCCGTATTTAATCATTCTTTCAGCCTCAGGATGGGTGTTTTTTGCCAAGACTGTTTTAAAAATAAATAGGACAAAATAGTATGTTTGGAATAAAAAAGTTTCTAATTCCCGTAGCTCTTCTGATTTTACAATATCATTTGGGATGGGCACAAAATACCCTCAAATTGAATTATTCCGATGTGTCGGTTGTAAAAGCAAGATATATTAAAATTTTTGACCACACAGACGTCAAAGACGAATGGAAAGATCCCTCTTACCGGTCTGTCAATTGGTATGACAATGAAATTAAAATTCCGTGGAATATTGCAACCGCCATCTTGTTGGGCCAGATTAGCAAAAGTGAATGGGAGCCCGCTCTTCGGGAACATATTCGAATTCAACGTCCCACATCGACCCACGGCGGTGCAAATGATGCCTGGATAGCCATGTCTGATTTGGCAGCGGGTTTGGCCCTTAATGATACGAGTTATTTGCGGAAAGGCGTCTCACGAATGGCTGAGTCTACGGTCCGTACCTGTTCCCCCAGGGATTACGACTATCAATTTGGCCAGATAATGGAGGATAATTCCTATCATTTTCATGCATTTGCACCTAGCATGCGCTACGGACAGGATCATTTCCTGACGGTAGTTGAATACCTGTTTATTACCGAAGGCACGTCGTTCAATTTGTTTGATAAACCCAATCGATTTATGCCCAATGGGGAAAACAGTGTGGATGTGCTTTTCCAATGGTTTCATAATTTTATTCGGTGGTATTCATACAAAGGAATAGGCGACCCCAATCTTTATACGAAATTAATGCACAGCAATCCTGCCTGGCAAAACAGGGATGAAATTTTTCGAAAAGCCGTTCCTCTCTTGCTTAAAATAGACTTACCTCAGAAATACCAAAGCTATGTGCCAGAATTGCAAGAGTTCTTAAATAAATCCGATCGGCCTCTCGGGGCCATGGCTTATCCCTTAAGTACCTACCTTTCGGTTCGGCGAAAGAATTTTTATGCGGGATTGAAATTGGCGAATGTGGCTCTTCCGATACAGGAAAGAAGCAGCCTGAATCCTGTTTTGGGGGGTGTGAATGTGGTAACACCAAATACAATCGATCGGCTGAACGGAACACGGGATGATTACTATGCCTCGGACCGCATATTTAACCTCATGACCTTACCCATGCGATATTATGCAGCAGCTTTCCCTGAAAGAAGCAATCCCTACGGCGTTTCGGGAAAAACCGTTCTGAAAAATTGGGCCTATTGGGGGTTATCCAGTCTGAAAGGTCAATACGGGATCGGAGGCCAGGATTTATATAACAATGGGTTTGGGGAACGCGTGGCCTGGTTCTTTTTTAATGATGAAATTGTAAATACCGGTTCTCATATTTGGGCAAACGCCGATGCAGGTGACATGCTCACCATTGTAAACACGTTCAGAAAAAAGGATGCAGCTTTCGCCCCGGATAATCTTTCGCTGCCCGATCTGGGTAAAAAGATCACAATCGATAACCAGAATTGGCTTTATCACGATCAGACAGGCTATGTTTTTCTGAGAAACAAACATTTGAAAGTGGAAGGAATTCAGGGGCTTAATCCGTATTTCATCAGACTTTCCATTGACCACGGTGTCAATCCGTCGAATAGTTCCTTTGCGGTTGTTTATCTTCCCAATAAGAATCGAAGCGCCGTGTCGAGCTATGCGAATTCTCCGGATGTGGAAATCATTGCCCTAAACGACAACGCCCATATTGTTCGTGAAAAGACTCTCAATGTGGTTGGGGCCGCTTTTTTTAACAGCTACCAGTCGTCCGCTATTTCATCAAATCTGCGTGGATATATTTTATATCAGGCAAATGGCGACGGGTTTTGGCTTTCTCTCTATAATCCCTATCAGGAGGAAAATATCCCCTTTTTGCAGGCGGACAAATGGGGATGGTATAAAAATCCCATGTTGGATTATTACATTCATCCGGCCAATGCCACGTACAAAACGTATGAGATCGAGATCCCGTACAAGTTGCAAAAAGCCACCAGCGATGTTCCCTTTGACATAACAGAAACGTCCGGGGGCACGCGCATTACGGTAAGATTACGGGTCACCCGGAAATTTGAAATCTCCGGGAGTCCGGCTGGTTCTGACCGGTATACAATCGATAAGGCCAGTATTCGAATCAATGATGCCACAGCGCCTCCGCTTGAGGTTTCGGGTCGCACAACGCCTCCACCGAATCAGGATCAGAACCCGCCTTCGCCGCCGCAGGGTTTAAAGGTACGAAATAACTGACGATGAAAAAAAATCACTACATTATTGCGATTGTTCTGATTTCCGTCTTCTTCCTTGCGCAAAGTATCTGGAGTATGCGGGAAAAATCCGCCACATTTGATGAAATCGGGCACGTGGCTGCCGGGTATTCTTTTCTGAAATACAATGATTATCGGTTGTACGACGTGGATCCGCCCCTCATGCGGCAGATAGCGGCCTTTCCGCTGTTATTTATGAAATTGAATTTCCCGATTCACTCCGAGGGGTGGAAAGAAAAAAAAGAGATCGATGTGGGATATGATTTCTTTTACAAAATAAATGGTCGAAAAGCAGATAAAATATTGTTTTTGGCCCGGTTACCAGTCGTTTTTATTTCACTTTTATTGGGTTTGTTGCTTTTAAAATTCGCAACCGATCTTTGGAATATTCAAACGGGACTCTTTGCGTTTTTTCTATTTTCATTTGAACCCAATTTTTTGGCACATGCCCGATTGGCAACAACCGACATGGGGCTTGCTTTGTTCTTGACATTATCGGTCTATTTTACTTATCGCTACTGGAAAAGTCCCTCGTTGAAAAGTGCGGCTCTCATGGGTGTGAGTTTTGGCCTGGCCATTGCCTCAAAAACCCCGGGAATGATTTTGATCCCCTTCTTTTTCGTTGTGCTTTTGATTGTGAGACCGGCTGCAAAAGGTGCGGATTCTTCGCTCCCGTTACTGAAGCGTTTGAAGGCTGCCTATTGGAACAAAAAAGAAGGCACCTATTTTTTGCACTGGGTCGTCATC